>JAFOKI010000134.1 GCA_017419895.1 Eubacterium sp.
GTTCTGAAGAAGGTCTTCCGCGGCGGAAGTATCCTTCATCAGGCTTTTTGCGTATATGTATAAGCTGGCGTTCGTGAGCTCATAGATGTCGTTGAACGCCGCCGCATCACCGCTTTGGTAGCGTGTGACTGCCTGCGTTAGTCTTTGTTTGTCCATTGTCTGTCTCCTGTCTGCGATGCCGATATGTCGCGGCAGCCGCGAATGCGGCTTTGTTGCCCCTTACACTATATAGTCGAAAAAATCTGCCCGCAGGTTCAATTAATTGTATCACAAATGCGAAAAGAACGAGCAGCGCACGGCAAATCATGGCAAAGTGAAGCTGTTCCGGGAGGAGTTTTAGCAGTGAGTTGACTTTTTCGCAAAAAAACAAAGCGAAATGTACACTGACTGCCGACTCGCCCGCGTCTGCGATTTACATATTTCGTGCATTACCGAATTCGGTAAACCGCACGCCCCGCTGGTGATGCGGATTTTATGGGTTTTGGATGTTCTTAGACGATGAAAGGCAGGGTGAGTGTACATTTCGGGCAATAAAAAATCAAAAAAGTCAAATCGCGGTCAAAACTCCTCCCTGGAGCGGTAAATCGGCTTAAGATATTGTACAAGATGAAAAGCGGGTATATGCTATATTAAGGAGGGATTGAATATTTAGCGCAGGAACCCGGCGAATGGCCGGCAAAGATAAGGAGTAAACTATGCGTTTCATTTCGTGGAATGTCAACGGACTCAGGGCGTGTCTGAAGAAAGGCTTCGAGGAATCGATGCGGGCACTGGACGCGGATTTCATATGTATCCAGGAAACAAAGATGCAGCCGGGACAGGCTGAGGTCGACCTCCCGGATTATGTGGAGTTTTATTGCAGCGCCGAGAAGAAGGGCTATTCCGGGACGGCGATCTTCGCGAGGAAGGAGCCTCTCTCGGTGACATACAATTTTGAAGGCCACACCGACGAGGGCAGAGGCCTCCTGCTCGAGTATCCCGATTTTTACCTTATGAATGTTTACGTGCCGAACGCGCAGGACGGGCTGAAGCGCATCGACTACAGGATGAAGTGGGAGGATGACCTTCGCGCCTACCTGACAAAGCTCGACAGTGTCAAACCTGTGATCCTCTGCGGGGATCTTAACGTCGCGCACAATGAGATCGACCTCAAGAATCCCGGCCCGAACCGCGGGAACGCGGGATTCTCGGATGAGGAGCGCGGGAAAATGACGGAGCTGCTTGACGCGGGCTTTGTTGACACGTTCAGGTATAAGTATCCGGATGTGACCGGTGTGTACAGCTGGTGGTCGTACAGATTCAATGCCAGAAAGAACAATGCCGGATGGCGCATCGATTATTTCATCGTGAGCGACAGGCTGAAAGACAAGATCGTGGACGCGAAGATCCACACGGAGATCATGGGGAGCGATCACTGCCCGGTCGAACTGGAGCTGGACATCTGACAGGCATGCTTTGCAGCAAAGCCGCCGGCGAGGCCCTGATGCGGCCCGCCTCAGCGCAGCCTCTGTATTGCGATTTCAACCGTTTGGGAATAGATTTTCTTTTCCCGGGCGGTCTTTTTTTGCGCATGATTAATTGACAGTATATGGGAAAAATTGTAATATCAGGAACACGAAAAGGATCGTTAACAATATGTGTTTACGGAAAGGAGAATACGATCTATGCAAAGAAACTATGGAAATGATAATGAAAGGCAGATAACCGTCGATATAATCGAGCACATCGGTGTGATCGAGGTGAAACCGAACGGCTGGAGAAAAGAACTCAATATCGTACGCTGGAATAACGCGGATGTGCCGAAATTCGACATACGCGAATGGGATGTTCCGCATACCAAAATGTCAAAAGGTATAACTCTGCATGCATACGAAATGAATGCGATAACCGATCTTTACACAGCTTACAGGAAAGCGAGGACGGCGCAGGCGGAAGCGGAGATGGCGGCGGCTTTCCCGAAAACGGGTGCGGCAGGGTCCTATGGTTACATGGGCGGTACCGGCGCGGCCGGCAGTTCCGGTGGGACAATGAACGGATCAGTGGGCAGCGGTGACGCTTCGCAGGATGAGTTTGATCCTGGCATTTATACTGCGATCCCGGCAGAAGAAACGGCATCAGCCGCGGCGGAACTTTGATAGGGGTAAACCGGAATCGGAGGAAGAGACGGCTCCGGCCGCAGCGTTCTGATGAATGAGCTTTGTCTTGAGCCCGTCTGTATGATATAATCAAAGTGCTTCCCGGGAACATTGAGAATTACGGGGCCCGGGCATACCTGCGGTAAGTGAGCAGGGGTCAAAGGGGAGGCCGAGATGCGTATCATATGGAAAACAGACCCGCGCGGCGACTATTATGAAGTGGACGTACCGGACGGCATGACGCTGGAGGGGCAGTACAGAAGGAAAAGCAAACATTTTGCCTATGTCCCGCTTATGGCAAAGGTGAACGGGATATACAGGGATCTTTGTACGGTTCCCGAAAACGGCGATATAGTCGAGATGCTCGACATGCGGTCACAGCCGGCGTGTTATGTATATCAGAATTCACTCACGCTTATGTTCATTGCTGCGGTCAAACAGGTGATGCCGTATGCGAACGTACATGTTGACAACTCGCTCAATCAGGGGCTTTATATCAATCTGATCGACGATGACGGTGATCAGATCCAGCCGGATGAGGCTGTTATAACCGAGATTGACACGGTCATGCGGGAGATGGTCGAGAACGATGAGCCTATAGAACGTGATAAATATCCCAAGGATGAGGCTATCAGGATCATGAGGGAAGATGAGAAGCTTCCTGTCATGGCAACAGTGCTTGAAAAAGCGCCGCCTAATGAAACGATCAAGCTTTACAAACTGCGGGGCATGACGCACTGCGCTTATACGCAGATTGTTCCATCCTGCGGATATCTTCAGATTTTCCAGCTTATGCCGTATAAGGACGCGATCATCCTGAGGTATCCGAATACCCGTCATCCGGGAGAGCTTCCGCCGTACATCGATCAGTACAAGCTTTACGATGCGTTCAAGTTCCAGAAATCATGGGACGAACTCACAGGCATCAATTATTCGATTGACATGAAACGCTATACGAAGGACAAAGCATACAAGAAGCTTATACTTCTGTCGGAAGCGCTTCATGAGAAGAGGATTGCCGAGATAGCCGACAGGATCAAACGCGAGAAGAAACGTATAATCCTGATCGCGGGTCCGTCATCGTCCGGCAAGACGACTTTTGCCAAGCGGCTTTTGATCCAGTTGATGGTGAACGGATTCGATCCGCTCTATATGGGAACGGACGACTATTTCGTCGAAAGGGATCAGACACCGCTTGACGAGCACGGCGAACCCAACTATGAAGGCTTCAATGCCCTCGATGTCGAGTTGTTCAACAGCAACATGAACGACCTGCTCGCGGGTAAGGAAGTGGATCTCCCGACTTTCAACTTCCTGACAGGCAAGAAAGAATACGGAAAACGCATCACTTCCGTCGGCGAAAACCAACCTATTATAATAGAAGGAATCCATGCGCTGAATGCAGCCCTGACAGAGAAA
>JAFOKI010000135.1 GCA_017419895.1 Eubacterium sp.
GAAGTTGCGGATTATATCTGCCTCCTGAACAGACATGAGCTTCAGGCTTCCGCTCACGCAATCGGTGACGGAGCTGTCGAGTGGATGGTAAAGGGTTATGAAAAGGCATTTGCCGAGGATCCGGACAAAGAAGCATTCAGGGCCCGCCGCCACAGGATCGAGCACTGCACGCTTTGCGATCAGGATCTAATCGACAGGATGGCGGTCATGAATATCTGCCCGTCCGTCAATGCCGGAATCCCGGCGAAGAACGGCGCGAACTATGAGCGTTTCTACGGCAAGAGAAATGACTATTTCGGAGCCCTGAGAAGCATGCTCGACGCGGGAATGAAACCGTCGCTTCAGAGTGACGCTCCTTCCGGCCCGTTCGGACTCGAATGCATCGACGGTGCGGTCAACCGTATCGACCGTGTAAGAAACGTGGTCTGCAACCAGAAACAGTGCGTAACGGTTCTGGAAGCTATCCGTATCGCGACACTCTATGGCGCGTACGGTTCGTATGAGGAAGATATCAAGGGTTCGCTGGAAGTCGGCAAACTCGCTGACATGGTAGTTCTGAACGACGACATCCTCGGCATCGACAAGACAGACATCTACAAACTGAAAGTCGATATGACGATGGTTGACGGTGAGATCTGCTACGTCAGGGACGAAGTAAAAGGCGAGTTCTAATATCAGACAAAGCCGCTGAGCGGCAAATAATCAATTGTGAGTCAGCGCCTTACTTGCGCACTCGGCTCGGGAATCCGGTTCCAAGCGCGGTTTCCCGGGCTCGAATGACCGGACTTGTGTTCGTGAATTCGATATAGTAATTATCATCATCTAAAAATTTTAAGAAGGAGGAATGGTTTCAATGGATAAAATGAGCTACAAAGAAAAATTTATCCAGATGAACGAGGAAGCGAAATGGACCTGGATCATCGCGATCATACTCATCGTATTCTGGTTTATTACCGGATTTGGTCTTTACGCGGTTGCTCCGGAAGCTATGCTCTTCAATGGACCGGCTTGGTTCTTCGTAAGCTGCTTCGGATCGTGGATCCTTTCGATCATCCTCGTAGTATGGCTTGTCAAGAGCAAATTTAAAGATTTTCCTCTTGACGACGATGGAGAGGAGGTAACTAAGTAATGGATGGTTTTCTGAGAATGTTACCTGTAGTAGTATTCTTCGTTGCCCTGCTCGTAATGGGCTTCATGATTTCTAAGAAATCTGCTGACGCTGCGGCAAAAGACTTCTCGAAAGAATACTACATCGGCGGTAGAAGCCTTGGTGGTTTCGTACTCGCTATGACACTTGTTGCCACTTACTCTTCAGTATCTTCATTCCTGTCCGGCCCTGGCGTTGCTTGGAACGTAGGTTATGGATGGGTATACTATGCATCGACTCAGGTTGTTGCTGCTTTCCTCGTACTCGGCGTACTTGGTAAGAAAATGGCTGTTGTCGGACGTAAAGTCGACGCCGTAACAGTTATCGACATGATCCGTGCTCGTTACAACAGCGAGCCTCTCGCGATCATCCTTGCTATCGTAATTCTGGTATTCTTCACCACGACGATGCTCGGACAGTTCACCGGTGGTGCCCAGATCTTCTCCGGCGCTCTCGGAATCGACTACAAACTGGCTATGATCCTGTTCGCTGCTACAGTTATCATCTACACAACAGTCGGTGGTTTCAACGCAGTAGCTATCACAGACACAGCCTGCGCTATCGTAATGCTCGTTGGTATGTGCTTCCTTGGATATGCCATCATGAGCAACGGCGGTGGCTACACCAACATCACAAACACAATCAACGAAATGTCCGCTACAGCTAGAGCTACAGGCGAAGGCAATGACATGCTCAACCCGTACACAGCTGCTCCGCTCGGACTCTTCGTTACACAGTGGATGCTCTGCGGTATCTGCACAATCGGTCTTCCGCAGTCTGAAGTACGTAACCTCTCCTACAAGAACACGAGTGCTATCCACAGCGCTATGATCTACGGAACAATCGTAGTAGGCGCTATGATGGTTGGTATGCACTGGCTCGGCGTTCTGTCCAGAGGCGTTCTCACTTCGATTCCTGAGGGAGCTTCCACAGACACAGTAGTTCCGACACTCATCGCTCAGTACATGCATCCGCTGGTAGCCGGTCTCACGATCGTTGGCCCGCTGGCTGCTACAATGTCCACGATTTCTTCGCTCCTGATCGCTGGTTCGTCCGCTATCGTAAAGGACCTCTACCTGCATCATAAAGAAGCGAAGGGTGAAGTTGTTGATCAGGGCTTCGTAAGAAAACTCTCCATCGGCATCACATTCGTCATGGGTCTCGTAGCTGTACTGCTCGGTCTCAATCCGCCGTCGATCATCGTTTGGATCAACATGTTCTCGTTCGGTGGTCTCCAGACATCGTTCTTCTGCGCTATGCTGTTCGGTCTCTTCTGGAAGAAGGGCAACGCAACAGGCGCACTGCTCGGCGTTATCGGTGGTCTTGGCGTTTACTGCGTAACAATGGCTGCCGGCTGGAGAATCTGGGGCATGCACCAGATCATGTACGGCGTAGTCGTTTCCATCATCCTTTACATCATCGGTTCCAACATCGGCAAACCGATCGACGACAAGACAGGCCGTCTGTTCTTCCCCGAGAAGTACTAATAACTGCCTGATTGGAAACGTATCTATTGAAAGATAGGAACGTCATTCAGCCCCGGCTTCGGCCGGGGCTTTTTAGTGCAGTAAAGCGTGGGCAGGAAGGCTTTTCCGGCCAAAGCGTCGCCCAGAGCCCTGCTTTCACTTGGTCCTCGTCGCAGTCAATTGTTTTCTCAATGAAATGTGTTCGCCTGTAAGTTCGCCGGAACAAACCCGGCGAACTTTACAAGGCTCCTTACATTTCATTTTCGTACAATTGATACTGCTCCTGCGGAAGCCGTTCAAGCAGGGCACTGGGCAGCGCTTATTCGGCCGGACAAGCCTTTCCGCCAGAGGCTGTCTGTATTGAAAATCTTCCGGACGCTAACGGAGTGAATGACGCTATTCCGCAGACACAGCTGCAATTATATGCGAAGCGCAAAAAAACGCTTTGTCCATGAATAATTACTGTCGTGTGTGATATAATATCAATAGCACACACGCATGCAGGCGGACAGATAGTCCGCATAATAAAAATGTTGATTTGGCAA
>JAFOKI010000015.1 GCA_017419895.1 Eubacterium sp.
ACCGCACTCGAGCATTATATCACAGCAAAAACCAAATGCCAAGCATTTTTTTAAAAACTTTTTTGCTTCTTAACAAAACACCCGATTACGGAGTAAATCCTATTTCGCGTGCAGATTTTCGTAGTACTCCGATCTGAGAAGCGAGATTCGGTAATAATCGATATACTTACCTTCCTGCTTGCCGGCATGCCTCATAACTCCCTCGTCCTTGCACCCAAGTTTTCTCCCGAGGAATTCAGCTGCTGTATCATTCGCGAGATGGTCCATCGCTACACGTTCCATATGAAGGTTTATGAAAGCGTATTCAAGTATAGCGCGAATCGCTTCTTCTCCGTAGCCTTTTCTCCATTCGTCCGGATCCGCTATGTATAGCCTGGTAAGGTTAAGTGAATCCACATCCCTGTTGATTTTTGTGAGAAGAACTCTTCCGATCGGTTTACCTTCCGGTTTCAGAGTGATCGTGAAATGACGTTTGGTCGAATCCCTGCTGTCGACAAGAAACTCGCTTACGACGGCTTTGTATGAATGGTCGTTGTCAAGTGCGAGATTCTTATTGATACGCGGATCTGACTCTGCCTGCGAGAAGAACTCGCAGTCCTCGAATTCCGAAGGCCTTATAATAAGGTTGGCAGTTTCCATTCTGTCAATGTGCGACATAGCTCATCCTTTCCGGTTCACTGTGCTTTAACAGCAGGCTTTGTTGCCGTATTTAGAATTATAACACCGCATGCGCGAAGTCGCAAACTCGGTTTCAATTTGTTTTCTTGAAAACATATATATCGAGATCCACTTTTTTCTTGATTCCTTTAATTCTACCTTCATCTGAATACTGCCACATGGAATACACGAATGGATAAGGTGTCTCATCAGTGTAATGAGCAAGCCAAGTACCGTATTCTGTGAGGTTAGCCAGCTCGAGTTCACCCATCAGCCAGCTTGGACTCCCGTAAATTATCGGCTTATACCCCTTTTCGGCAACAGCGCTGCAGAATGCGGCGGCGATCGCTGTTTTTTCTGAGGGGTCAAGGTCCACGATCCTGCTCGGTTCCGAGTATTCCATATCAAAAGCCACAGGCATGGAAATATCGTACTTTTTTATCCTCTTTATAACAAAGCTCGCTTCTTCCAACGCTTCTTCCGTGGAAGCTGCCTGTGTGTAGAAATAAACACCGACTTTTATGCCGTTCTTTAGTGCGCCTTCAATGTTTTGTTCAAAGTATTTGTCTTCGAAAAGTCCCCCGACATCATTTCCACGGTATCCTACTCTGATCATCGCGAAGCTTATTCCGGCTTTCGCGACTTTTTTCCAGTCGATCTTTTTCTGATACTGAGAGACATCTATACCGAACTCCGAAGTGTATTTATCATCCTCGTAAGTCATAATACCGTTACTAATAACAAATTTTGAAGTGTCAAATTCAGAGAAAGGTATTGGGTTTTCTTCTGGTTCAGATGTGAATTCCTGTTTTGGACCATTAAAAAACCAGGAGATCACAAGCATGAGGAGCAGCACTATAAAAGCTGCAGCCGCGATAGGCTTCCGGCATCCGTTGCGCCGCGCCTGTGCCCGCTTGGATCTGCTGGGAGATATTCCGGATCTGTTTATATTGCCGGCAGACAGAATGAACTACCTACAGTTCTTCAGTTTCGTTATCATACTCATTGTTCAGTTCTGCGTATGCGGCAATAACGACTGCAGCCGTGATAGCACAGACACTGAAGGCGACCCACTTTTTACTCATACAAACATCCTCCTTGTTTAACTGCCGCTTCCTGTGAAAGAAACGGTTCTTTTCGTATTATACATATGTAATTTGCATTTGTGAACCCCACAAATATCATTGAAGAAATCGGTCTATAATGATACAATATCTTAGATACGTGCGCCTATAGCTCAGTAGGATAGAGTAGCACACTCCGAATGTGAAGGTCAGCAGTTCGAATCTGCTTAGGCGCATTACTTGTTGTTCTGAATGGAAAGGAGATTACTATGGGTCTTATTCAGGCAGCACTGGCAGCAGGTTCAAGCACACTTGCAGATCAGTGGAAAGAATTTTTCTATTGTGAATCAATGCCGAGCAACGTTCTCATGACGCGTGGGGTAAAACAGCGCCGCGGATTCAGCTCGAACAGAGGAAACGATAATATCATTACAAGCGGTTCAGGCATTGCTGTCGCTGACGGACAGTGCATGATCATCGTTGAAAACGGCGCTATCGTTGAATTCTGCGCAGAGCCCGGGACATATACGTTCGACGCTTCCACAGAACCGAGCATTTTCAACGGCAAACTCGACCAGGGAATAATCGCGACATGGGAAACATTCAAAAAACGTTTTGTTTATGGCGGAGACACCGGTAAAGACCAGCGCGTATACTATTTCAATACGAAAGAACTCATCGACAATAAATTCGGTACACCGACACCGATCCCGTTCAGAGTTGTCGACAGGAACGCAAACCTCGATATGGATTTCGCTATCCGTGTTTCCGGTATTTATTCGTACAGGATCGCAGATCCCCTGCTCTTCTACAAGAACGTTGCAGGTAATGTGACCGACACATACTACAGAGAACAGCTTGACGCTCAGATGAAGACTGAATTCGTAAGCGCTCTCCCGAAAGCGTTCGCCAAGATCTCCGATCTCGGAATCAGACCGAATCAGCTTCAGGCTCACACTGATGATATTGAAGCCGCTATGAACGAGCAGCTGTCCCAGGAATGGGCTGCGACAAGAGGAATCAAGATCGTTTCCGTTGCGCTCAACCCTGTCACTCTTACAGAAGAAGACGCTCAGATGCTCAAAGAAGCTCAGAAAGCCGCTATCCTCAAGGATCAGAACATGGCAGCTGCAAGAACAGCTGAGGCATATGCAAAGGCTCTCGAAAATGCTTCCAGCAATCCGAACGGCGCTATGATGGGATTCATGGGGATGGGCATGGCTCAGAACATGGGTGCTCCGAACGTAGCAGCAATGTATCAGATGGCTAACGGCCAGCAGCCCGTGCAGCAGGCTCCTGCTCAGGAAACATGGGCTTGCCCGAATTGCGGAACTGTGAACACCGGCAAATTCTGTCAGGAATGCGGAGCCAAGAAACCGGAGTAATCATCGATCATTGAACAAATCGGTGTTTAAAACCGATCCAATCGGGCAAATACAACAAAGTATGAAAACGGCAAAAGTCCCCGGACAGAAGCTCCGGGGTTTTGCCGTATCGAAAGGATAAGATCTTATGTCTGAACAGGTACAATACAAGTGTCCTTGCTGCGGCGGCGCGATAGCTTTTGACCCTACCGCCCAGACACTCAAATGTCCGTTCTGCGAGACTGAATATGATATTCCGACATTGGAGGCTTACGACAAGGATCTGCTGAACGATCTCAAGGAAGACGTCATGTCGTGGGAAACTGCCGGCGGTTCCGAATGGCAGGACAGCGAAGCTGCGAACATTCGCGCTTACACATGCAAATCCTGCGGCGGCTCGATCATCGGTGACGCAAACATGGCTGCAACTTCCTGTCCGTATTGTGGAAACCCTGTAGTACTTCCCGCACAGTTTTCCGGCGATCTCAAGCCTGATTTCGTCATCCCGTTCAAACTGACCAAGGAAGACGCTAAACAGGGTCTCAGGCAGCATATAAGCGGCAAGAAGCTTCTTCCAAGGATATTCAAGGACGAGAACCATATTGATGAGATAAAAGGCATATACGTTCCCTTCTGGCTCTTTGATACGGACGCTCAGGCAAGCTGCAGATACGACGCGACAAGATCAACTTCCTGGATGGAAGGCGATTTCCAGGTGACATCCACCGATCATTTCTCAGTCATGAGAGCAGGACAGCTTTCGTTCCACAACGTCGCAATCGACGGTTCGACCAAGATGGACGACGATCTCATGGAATCGATTGAACCTTTTGATTTCAATGATGCGGTTCCCTTCTCAATGCCATATCTAGCAGGCTATATGGCTGACAGATATGATGTTCCCCAGGAAGGCTGCATCGACAGGGCCAATGCCCGTATCAAAAGAAGTACCGAGCAGGTTTTCCGTTACACCGTTCAGGGATATGGCACTGTGATGCCTGTGAGTTCCAATATCAGGCTGATCAATGGCAGGACCAAGTACGCGCTTTATCCTGTATGGCTTCTCAATACAACATACAAAGGACAAAGATACACGTTTGCAATGAACGGGCAAACAGGCAAATTTGTCGGGGACCTTCCGATGGATAAAGGTCTGTACTGGAAGAATTTCGGCATCATGACAGGAATAATAGGAGCGGCATTTTTCGGCCTCACCTATCTCCTTCAGATGATATAGGAGGTGCTTTCATGAGATATACGAATAAAACCTCCTTTGAACGTACGGTTTCTTATAAACTTTCAGTACTGTCACTGATAGTGATGATAATCGCGGCTTATGCCGCATGGACCGTACCAACGCGTTC
>JAFOKI010000136.1 GCA_017419895.1 Eubacterium sp.
GCATCTGTGAATCCGCTTCCCGTTACTGCTTTTCTGACAGCTGCCTTCTCGGTTTCCGTGAGAGCGCGCTCAGCTGTCAGGTACGCTCTCACAAAGCCGTTCAGGCCTCTGCATACCACCGTCCTGATTTCCCCCGTGAACGCAGCCGGGAAGCCGTCCGGCCTGTATCCAAATGTCATAAATGCGTATCTTGGACCGCGTCCGGTATCTCTGATGTCACAAAGCTTACCGGCTTCTTCAGAGAACCTGACGAGTTCTTTCAGGTCGCTTTCGACGTGCCTGTTCTCGCCTTCGTCAGGCTCTCTGTTCCAATCGATACCGTGCCTCATGAAAAGCTCATCGATTTCATCCGTAATACCTTTCATGCCGTTCACCTCCCGCGAGCGTCAGGAAAGCTTGTTTCCTTCTTTCGCTCTGTGCTTCACTTTTACTTCTGTTTCATCCTCGTCATCGATCTCATCTGCGCGCATGAGCGCGTCGGTCAAATCTTTACTTCTGTTCTTTCTGTCGTGCATGATAGCATGGATCTCGGCGAGTTCCATAGTTTTGAGAAGGAGCACTGTGACGTCGGCAAACGCCCAGTCCAGCATTTCTTCCGTGATCCCGCCTCCTGTGTAAAAACTCGCGAAAGTTGTGATCTTATCCTCGATAATCCCTCTTCCGTATATCATCGCCGAGCATCCCAATGTTTCGGCCACCATCTTGATTCTGGCTGCTTCCGAAACGCTGAGTTCATATATGTTCGGAATGGTCAGAGTGAACGTACACTCATCGTTAACTTTTCTGATGAGTACACGCACCAACGCCGGCACATGATCCACTGCAACAATTCCTGTCACAAAGACGACATCGTCATCCTCCACTGTGACCGCGTTTTCTTTCATCTTGACATGCCTGGTTTCAAGGAACGCGCGTACGATTTCAGCGCGTACGAGAAGGATCTCATCCGCTTTGAATTCACGGGTTTCCATTACCTCGTTATTCATTTCCTCACTGCCCGTAAGTTTACTCATCTTTAAAACATCAGATTTCATTGTTTTACCTCCTTTTTCTGATCACATCCCCAATATGCTTCATTTCATCGCACGGTACCCACGGGGCGAGTGATACCGCAACGAGGATCACCATCTTCACAAGTTCATAGACATATATCGTAACTACTCCCGAATAAGCAGCTGTCGCGTGAACTCCCATAGCGCAGAGACATCCGATTATCCCGGAGACTGCGAACAGAAAACCTATTACTGACGCGCCGAAGCAGCCAAGTCTGTATCCTCTGGCAGCGAGCAGACATGCCGCGAGTTCCGCGAGCATAGCCGCGTCGATGCATTCAGATGAGAGAAGTGCCTTTCCCCGTCCGAATCCAAGCATGAGATCCAGAACCATGAACGATGCTACGATCCTTCCGTCTATCCTGATCCACGTCCGCACCCGGGACGGCAGCCTATGACCGGTCAGTATATCGCTATTCTCTTCATCCCGAGTCCATCCCGCCTCCATGTCATATGACAGCATGATCAGAAGCACCGGTACCATAAGCTCCGCAATGTATCTCGCCGCACTCCACTCGTTCAGCGATCTCATGCTGTATGAACCACCCGCCTCAAGGAAACAGTACTCCGACATTAGTATTTCCGCGGCAGCCAGAATCCTTACCAAAGCTGCGTCTTCTACGCTCAGCGCGAATACTGCCGCAGCCGCTGTCAGCATGATCAAAGGCGCGAGTCTGAGATTGCCGGTAAGCAGGATATCCCTGTTCATCCATGAAAATGCCATTGCGATCATCGATCCGTACAGCGCGATCCTGCAGATCCATGACGACAGCTCGGCGGAACTTCCGGCGCGGCTCATTGCTCTGTCCGAGATCAGAAGAGTTGACGCAAGCACCCAGAATGCCGACATTCCTGCCGACGCGAGCGTCCCTGTAATATCCCATGCCTGTTTTGCGCCTATCAAGCCCAGCGCTTCCCCGAACCAGCAAAGCATGAGAGCCGCTGATTTGGGACCGCTTATATCCGACAGGAGCCATGACATGTATTTCCTAAGCGGGAGCAGCGACAGAACGGCACCTGCCGTGAGTGTGAGACCGAGCGATATCAGCAGCCCTTTCCTCACACTCATGAACGGGAGATAATATGCTTTGATCAGACAAACACCGGCCGTGATCCCAAGAAGACCTGTCGAGAGTCTTACGCGCAGGCCACCTGGTTCGATATATCCGTTCAGCGAGCTGTTATCGTCTTCACTCCCCTGCGGCATTCCTGTTCTATCATCTGAAATCACAGTAGGGACCAGGAATACGATCGTAAGTATGATGAGGAATCCAACTGTACATGCGCGTACGACATCCTCTTCCCAGTAGTCGAAATACGGTCTTTTGGTGAACCAGTAAACTCCCGTCAGTAAGACAGGCACCCAGGCTGACTTGATGATCAGGTTGGTAATACCGGCTGTGTTTCTGACGATTTTCTTTACCATCCCAGCACCTCCTTAATATTTCTGATGCTTTCATCCGCGGGATCTGTCGTACCGCATCTTGCTCCACCTGCAGATCCGGTCTGAAGCGCCGCTCTTTCTTCCGGAACTGGCGTACTGAATATCGCTGGGATACGCACTGGCCTATCCGCGACTGTCGGCGGAGGGGGGAGTATTGCTGTTCTTCTGCGAGGTCCCGGCGCAGGATCATCTCTCACTATAGGCGCGTTTGCCTTGGGCATGGATCCCTTTCCAGACCCATCAACCGGCGCGGGCAGGATCTTAGCATCAGGCGCGGGCAGGAAACCGGAAGCCGGGATAATACCGCCCTGCACGCTGTTCCCCGGCACTGGTTGCTGACCGGCTTCTGGCTGCGTACGGACACGAGGAATCACTACGATCTTCTTCACCGGAGTGATCCTTCCGATAGGTACTGGATCTGTCACCGGATCTGCCTCAGGTCTCTTACCTTTCTTCGAACCGTAGGCCCCAGACATATTGCGTCAGCGAACGGCCACTAATGCGCGGCCGAACGGCCGCAGGGCGCGGGGCCAGCAGCCACGCTGCGCGAAGCTAACGGCCACCGTATCAGGACTGTATTTCCTGCC
>JAFOKI010000137.1 GCA_017419895.1 Eubacterium sp.
AATACTTTTTCCAGTGCCTCGGCAGCAAACATGGCGGTCTCCTCATGCCAAGCAAAAATATTAACAAACGATGAATGGCATGCTATATTCTAATGCTTTTTGGCGAAAATGGCAAGCCTATATTTCAATTTTTTTAAAAAACTGTGAAGTCTACCGGTAAATAATCGGAAAAACAAGCGCGGTCTTCCAGTTTCTGCCGTAAAATTCGCATCCGAGCCTTTTTTCCGGGCTTTTCCGGTACGGAAAACGCCCGGAAAGCGCAGGTCCGAAGGCCTGCGCTTCCCTCTTTTTCCCCGCCCTGCCCGTCTCACAGACGGCCGGAGCGTGGAGCATCCTCACGATTTGTTTCTTTCTTTACGCACCTGCAGGATGAGTTTGATCATGTCCTTTGTCAGCAGGAAGGACTGTCCCCAGGGGTTGATGACGACTCCCTCCTCCGCCATATCGGCGAAGCCCTCGAGCGTGCTGTCGATGAAGTTGGAGACCACGGAGACGATCTCCCCTTTTTGGAGTTCCTCGCGGGACGTGAAGACGACGGGCCACTGCTTGCCGTCCTTCGTCTGGATGCAGAGCAGTTGAAACTCCGGCTGCTCCGGGCTCGACACCGTGTCGCCGACCCGCAGCTTGTCGATGTCGATCGCATCGTACATGGCCTGCGGCGGCATCACCGGGATCAGGAAGTGCCCGTCCGCGTCTGCGCGGCACAGGATAGCGTCCAGCACGCCGAGCAGACTTTCCTCGCTGCCGCTCTCGTAATATCGCGCGATCGCCTCCTCGATGAGGCTGTTGCCGGACAGGAAATCCTCGGGGAAGCTGTCGTGTCCGTGCGTCCGGGCGATATCGAAGCGCTCGAGGACCGTGGCTGTCACCTTCGGCGATCCTTTTGAACGCCAGAGGAACGTCACGATCTGACCGCGTGTGCAGGTATCACCGGGCTTGAAGTAGCCGGTCAGGTCTCCATTGCTGTCCGTGAAGCCTGTTGTGATGCCGTTTTCAACAGCCCAGTATACCGGGGTGTAGAAGTAATCTGCTTCCTTCGTAACGTCGATGAACTCGACCTTAAAGTCGCAGCTCACGCTGATCGAGCCGTCCAGAATGCTGGCAGTCACTTTAGCAGTTCCGGGATACTTTGCAGTCACTAATCCGTTTTCATCTACGCTGAGGATCTTCTCGCCGCCTGCTTCTACTGTCCAGGTAATCGGCATATTAGAGGCAGCATGCAGCTGTTCCGTCGCCTTGATCACCGTCTCGACAAAAGATTCTTCGAGGGTCAGATAAGCTTCCAGAGTCTTTGATTCCGTATATGTTGTCCCTTCGAAGACAACGGTTGCAGTAAATGTCATTGCGCCCGTTTCCGGATCTACAGCGGAAGTTACTTCCGCAGGCACTGCCTGCACGTGTTCGGCATCGCGACTGCAGGTAAACGTCGCTGTAGCGGAGGAATGATCATCCGCCCATGTGAACGAAGGTGCGTTCCAGTCATGCCCCAGCGCGGGGATCAGGTCTGAAGCGTCATCGGTATAGGTCTTTCCCTCAAATTCGACAGTGGCCGTATAAGTGACGTATCCCGGTTCAGTGCAGGTAGCGTCTGTTTGTTCGACCGTCATGGTTGCGGGGATAACCTGTTGATGTCCGCTGTCTCTGGAGCAGGTAAATGTTGCTGTCGCAGAGGTACCGTCCGCAGACCATGTCCATTTGGTAAGAGTATAGTCGTGACCGATGGCGTCGATATTGGCGATCGTTCTGGTCTGTGTCTCGAATGCGCTGTTGGTGAACGTCGCCGTATAGGTCGTTTCACCGGCACTTTCGCATGTCGCTGGCTTCGTGACTTCAAAAGTCGCACTGACAGTTTCAGTAAGAACATGGGCGCTGTTCCTGCTGCAGACTGCCGTTGCAGTGCAGTTCAGATAATCATCTGTCCAGGAATACTCCGGTGTACCGAAGTCATGATTGATCGGCGCAACATGGAAAGTCTCTGTTTCCACACCGTTTTCATGGTCAAACCGTGTTCCTGCCTCAGTCGTTTTTGCAGTGATCTCACTCTGTCCCTCGCAGTCGACAGCAGCGAAGGTAATATTCAGGATCGCTTCTCCCTCCGCAGTATGCGGATCTCTGGCAAACGCGAACAGGATCTTTCCTTCTCCGTCGTCATTGAAAGAAGTGTAAGTCAGCGCACTGTCACCGGCGGAAACCGTCACCGAGTCAGGATCATATGTGATCTCATACAGTCCATTCGTCACCGAAGTCGCCTCAGTAATAGATGCTGTCCTGCTGGAATCCGTTTCCTCTCCACCCGGGATAACACTGGAAGGCATTACTGTAACACTGTCACGGATGAAATTCTTTGCGGGTGTTCTTCTCCCTTTTGCGAAGGCATTAGTACCGCCTGTCACAGGATTCTGAACTTCGTCCGCTTCTGCGTTCTCTCCGTCCTCAGAAGATTCTTCTTCTAAAATCTGTTCCACTTCCTCTTCCGGATCTGCCGCGGGATCTTCAGGTACAGCCGTCTCTTCCGGCTCCTGAACTTCAACAGATTCCTCAGCGGTTTCTGCCACAGTCTCTTCCGTCTGCTGTGCCGGTTCAGCCGGTTCATCATCAGGAATGACCGTTTCTGCAGATCCTTCCGCAACCGGTTCTTCAGCCGGGACTTCAGGCAGTTTACCCGCAGGAATGCTCTTCGCCGATTTTTTAGCAACTTCTGCAGCGAAACGGTTCATCACAGCTTCCGTCATCAGTTCCGCCCTTGTCGCAACGGGTTTCAGCCCGGAGAGATCCTGCGCTTCAACAGTTCCGTCCTCGACGGAAGAAGGAGCAACGGATCCGTTAACATAGAACCCTGTCACAGGCCAAACGCCCTCACCGAAATCGCCGGCATGATACACCGCTTTCGTATTGGGGTTGATGATGATCAGTTCAGCGGAATTATCATCGGTATGTCCCCAGTACAGATACGTTCCGTCATAATACAGCGTCTGATAAAGGAAATTTGTGGAGATTCCGGTATCAACGACCTTTGTCGGATTACCAAATGTAACTGAGCTGCCGATTCTAAAGGTTGTCTGCCAAATTGTACCGTTCTCATCCAGGAAGTAGAAGGACGAACTGGTAGTTCCGATACTTCTGGCAGCAACACCAGCAATGTAAGTATCGTCTCCGGTAGTTTCTCCCAAATCAAGAACGCCATATGGTAAGCCGGAATAGTATCCTCCTTCACCGTCATCTTCAGGTGCGATGTTTCCGAAAATAAGGAAACTACCAAACGCGTACACATAGTATCCGGTATATCTCGTTGACGCTCTCGCAGTGTCCATAGCCAACACAAAGTTCTCACCATATTCTGTAAGCGCATAAGAATTTCGGTTCACGGAATACAGCATCGTCGTCATCGCGTCGACATCCATAGTAGCTGCATACAATTGGGTCGCGCTTTGCATGAATGCGGACTGGAGCGGCAGATTCTTATTGTCATCATGGAGTTTGTTCCATGTTGGCAAACTGCTTACGTTGAAATTCGAGAAATACACCCCGCCTTCCTCGTCCCAGATTATTCCGTTCAACTGCTTGCTGACTGACACAACTGTGACAGTGCAGCTCGCTTCGACAGCGGGATTGCTGTTGGAAGTCGCCGTGATCTCAGTGGTTCCTGCGCCGACCGCTACGATATGCCCGTAGCTGTCGACTGTAGCAACAGCCTCATTTCCTGAAGACCAGGTCACTGTGCGGTCCTCAGCGGTGAGAGGAGACACCGTAGCAACTGCGTCTGCCTCATTGCCCTTGTACAGTTCCATCGAATCCGGAATCACCTGAATCGAAGTAACGCCATAAGGATCGACCTCATAGGATACTTTAACTTCTTTATACAGGTAAACACTGTTTGTTGCCGTGTTCAGGCTGAACGTATTGTTATTGTATCTCAGATAATAAGTCCGGGTATTGTTCACAATGGAAAGACGATTATTCGTCCCGTCCCAGTTCCATGAGTTGTTAGGGTTTGTTTGACTGATCTGAAGGGATGCATTGTTCCGTCCCAGATAATAAGAACCATTCTGGAACTTGAACC
>JAFOKI010000138.1 GCA_017419895.1 Eubacterium sp.
GGTCGTTCCCACCGAATTCCATCTTAACATCAAAATCTCTTGCCATGACCATGAAGTCATATCCCTGCATGAGCATGTAGTTGAACTCGAAGAAAGAGAGTCCGCGTTCCATTCTCTGTTTGAACGCCTCAGACCTGAGCATGTTGTTGACGCTGAAATGCTGGCCGATGGCACGGACAAACTCGATGTAGTTGAGCGGTCTCAGCCAGGAAGCGTTGTTGACGCTGATGGCTTTTCCCGGAAGCGGTTCGCGGTTCTGGTGACCCGGCTCGAACACGCCTTTATTGCCTTCGTATTTCCACTCGTCGTCGAACGGCAGGAATCTGTCGAACAGCTTCTTGAACTGCGCGCAGTTGTAGTCGATCGTCTCGGTGTCCATCATCTGGCGCATGTCGGTACGTCCGGAGGGGTCCCCGACCATTCCTGTTCCGCCGCCGATAAGCGCGACCGGCGTGTGCCCGTACTTGAGCATGTACGAGAGGATTATGATCTGCATGAAGTGTCCTACATGAAGGCAGTCCGCCGTCGGGTCAAACCCGATATAGAACTTGATTTTTTCTTTCGTGAGAAGCTCTCTGACGGCATCCTCATCCGTTACCTGCTCAATGAATCCGCGCTCTTTCAGCACATCGTAAACATTGTCAAATTTGCTGATGTTATCTGGTATCTGTATCATCGGTCAATCAATCTCCTATACTTTGATTTATTTGATGGCAACAAAGCCCTCCGCGGCCTGCGGCCGCGGAGCCCGCTGTGCGGCGCCGCGCCGGAGGCGCGGCTTTGTTACCTTATATATATATTATTTCGTTCCGTAGAGTCTGTCACCGGCGTCGCCGAGTCCCGGTACGATGTAAGCGTTTTCGTTCAGGCACTCGTCCTTGGCTGCAACATAGATGTCTACATCCGGATGAGCCTTCTGGAGGACCTCTATGCCTTCCGGAGCCGCGATCAGGCACATGAAGGTTATCTTCTTGCCGCCTCTTCTCTTGATAAAGTCGACAGCCGCAACAGCGGACCCGCCGGTTGCAAGCATCGGGTCAACTACGAAGATCTCGCGCTTTTCGATGTCTTTCGGGAGCTTGCAGTAATACTCTACCGGCTCATGCGTTTCAGGATCCCTGTAAAGTCCGATATGTCCGACTTTCGCGTTCGGAACGAGTTCGAGCATTCCGTCTACGAAGCCGAGTCCTGCTCTCAGGATAGGTACGATCGCGATATCTTCGCCTTTCAGCATGTTGACTGTCGTTTTGCAGATCGGTGTCTCGATTTCTACTTCTTCGAGTTCGAGATGTCTAGTAGCCTCAAAGCCCATGAGCATCGCAACTTCTCTCGCGAGGTCACGGAAGTCTTTTACGCTCGTTTCGGTCTTACGCATCAGAGCGACTTTGTGCTGGATAAGCGGATGATCGAATACATAAACCTTACTCATTTTTTACCTCCCATTATTCTTTCTGCCGCTTGGATCCACGGCTCATTGAGTTCCAATTTGATTTGTGCTTATTACATTTCATTCAGCATTTCAATTCTTCTTGTATGCTGGTTCCCCATGAATGTTTCGTCCAGCCACGCATCTGTCATCGCGATAGCTGTTTCAACGTCGGTGAGTCTTCCGCCGATCGCAAGGATGTTCGCGTTATTGTGCTGTTTGGCGAGTTTTGCCATTTCGACTGACGTTACGAGAGCGCAGCGGACACCTTTGACTTTGTTGGCCGCCATTGAAATGCCGATTCCCGAGCCGCAGAATACCATGCCCAGGTCGCCTTTTCCTTCCATGAGCGCTTCGCCGCAGGCTTTGCCGTAAACAGGATAATCTACGGAGTCTGTCGAATACGTACCGACATCCACTATCTCAAAGCCTCTCTCCTTAAGGTGTTCGCACACGGCGAGTTTCATGTCATAACCCGCGTGATCACTGCCAACTACCATTTTCATAATTGACCTCCGTCCCCCGGCATTCCGGCCGGTATTATGCATTTACGGACCGCGCGCCGCGGTCAGACTTCCGTTTTCACAGGCTGCATGCCCTGCATACGGTCATACTTCCACTATATTGTAACCGGCCGATTTCAGCATTCTGTTCATGACCGAGAAACCAATGCCTTCTTCTCTCAAAGCCGCCGTCAGTATCACATCTGCGCCGTCCCTGTCAGCCTGTCTCACGAGCGTGAAGAAATCGTGCGCCGCCTGTTTCTCTCCGCCCTCATCGAACGAGATCACCGCGACTCTTTTGCCTTCTGCTTCGAACGCGGCCCTGTCACGTTCGATACGCGCAGCCACGTCTGCCGCGCGGCCTTTGTAGAGGATCATCTCGGCGTTTGGCGCATAGTGTTTATATTTCTGTCCGGGCGCCTTGGGGACGAGCCCGGTCTGGTCTCCCGGCTTCTTAAGCAAAGCCGGATCGATCCCAACTTCCTTCCCAAGTGCGTTTCCCAGTTCTTCCGCTGTGAGTATGCCCGGCCTCAGGATCATCGGCATTTCTTCCGTCATGTCGATCACCGTAGACTCGATCCCGACTCCGCAGGTACCGCCGTCTATCACGGCATCTATCCTTCCGTCCATGTCTTCCAGAACGTCCCGCGCGTTTGTCGGGCTCGGTTTTCCGGAGATATTCGCGCTCGGAGCCGCTATCGGAGTGCCGGCAGCCTTTATCAGCGCTCTCGCCGCATCGTTCGCGGGCATCCTGACGCCGACCGTATCGAGGCCTCCCGTAGTGACGTCCGGAACTACCGGCATGCGCCTGACTATCATCGTCATCGGTCCCGGCCAGAATTCAGCCGCCAGCGTTTCCATGTCTGCTGTAACTTCCGGGGTAAGTCTTTTCAGGTCCTCCGGTTCAGCGATGTGGACTATCGTCGGATTGTCGCTCGGACGGCCTTTTGCCAGGTAGATCGACCGCACCGCTTCCGGGTCAAGGGCGTCCGCCCCAAGCCCGTACACAGTTTCTGTCGGAAAAGCCACCAGGCCCCCGCGCTTTATTATTTCCGCGGCCTCGGCTATATCATGTTCAGTTGTTCCGAGGATTTTTGTCTTCATATCTATATTGCGGCCGCGGAGCGGCGGTTTTGCCGGGCGGCACGCCCGGCTTAGCGCTGTATTCATGCCGGGCGGCACGCCCGGCTTTGTTATACATTAAATCGAATTCATCTTACGGGTCTGGTCATCGGTTATCAGCGCGTCGATCACCTCGTCGATCTCGCCGTCGAGGAAAGCGTCCAGCTTGTAAATCGTCAGCCCGATCCTGTGGTCTGAAATCCGGCCCTGCGGGAAATTGTACGTTCTGATGCGTTCGCTTCTGTCGCCGGAACCGACCTGCTCGCGGCGCTCGGCAGCTATCTTGTCTGCCTGCTCCTGCTGCATCTTGTCGTAGATCCTGGCTTTGAGGACTTTCATCGCTTTTTCACGGTTCTTGATCTGCGATTTCTCGTCCTGGCAGGTAACGACTATCCCGGTCGGCAGGTGTGTGAGCCTTACCGCCGAGTCAGTAGTGTTTACGCACTGCCCGCCGTTTCCGGACGCGCGGTAAACGTCTGTCTTGACATCGTTCGGATCGATATGGACTTCAACGTCGTCTACTTCCGGAAGCACCGCCACTGTCGCGGCAGAAGTGTGGATCCTGCCTGAAGTTTCTGTCTCCGGAACTCTCTGTACGCGGTGCACTCCGCTCTCGAACTTGAGCCTGGAGTACGCGCCTTTTCCCTTGATCAGCACTTCGGCTTCCTTGACTCCGCCAATACCGGTGTCCGCGAGGTCCATTATCTCGACCTTCCAGCGGTGGCGCTCGGCGTATCTGGTGTACATCCTGAGGAGGTCGCCGCCGAAGAGCGCCGCTTCTTCACCGCCTGTTCCCGCTCTTATCTCAAGAATAACGTTCCTTTCGTCGTTCGGGTCTTTCGGTATCAGAAGGATCTTAAGATCGTGCGAGATCTGCTCTATCGCCTTTTCCTGCTCTGCAGCCTCCGCCTTGGCCATGTCGCGCATCTCCTCATCGGATTCCTCCGCGATCATCTGCTTGGCAAACTCCAGATCCTCTGTCGCCCTTACGTACTCGTCGTACTTCTTGACGATGGGCTCCATCTCGCCCATTTCCTTCATATATTTCTGCCACACGGCCTGATCCGCTATGATCTGCGGATCCGAAACGAGCCGCGTGAGCTCTTCGTATTTATCTTTTACGCTTCCCAGTTTTTCGAACATAATGTCCTCTTGATTCCTTAATTATTTCGTTCCACCTAAATAAACATTTTACCACATCGCGCCGTGGATTTGAAGATACTGGTTGAGTACAAATGCGCCGCTGTGAAGCTTTGTGGTATACAATTGACAACAGTGCATGAAATTCCCGCGAAAGCCATGAAAAAACCGCGGGACAAACCCGCGGTTTGGAATTGCGCTTTAATGCGATCAGTCCATGTTGTATTTCTGTTTGAACTTCTCGATACGTCCGCCTCTGTTGACGAATTTCTGCTGACCTGTAAAGAACGGATGGCACACTGAGCAAACGTCAAGTCTGAGTTCAGGCTTAACAGATTTGGTCATAAAAGTGTTTCCGCATGCGCAAGTAACTTTACAGTCCACGTATTTGGGATGGATTCCTTCCTTCATGCTGTTACCTCTTTCCCGGAGCTTATGCCTCCGTAATTTACACGCTGAAATTAGCGGCTCGATTATAATATCACGTCAGGCGGCCCTGAGTCAAGCAAAATCAAGCGTTTTCGTCAAATTAGTTTTGTTAATTCATATATGGACAAAAGCGCGTTCAACCGCTGGGGCAGTTTGTTCATCGCGCTGAGATCCGTTTCTTTTATGATCGTCTCTGTCCTGCGTTTTCCCGCGTAAGGCGCAACACGCTCTATGAAATCCGGGCTTTCGATGACTTCTTTGATATATTCGGAAAGTCCGGATTCGGAGCAGTTCTGTTTCATGACTTTCTCCGGATGGCCGTATATCCTGTCGAACTCCGGAACTCTCACGGGGTACTTCGCGTTTATCGCACTGACCTCCTCCACTGTGCGGCGGTTGAATGACCGCCCGCCTTCCAGCGGGAACTCAAGCATTTTCGGGCAGAACCTGTCATAAAGCAATGTCGCGAACCAGAGCCCGTCTTTTCTGTCGGGATCGTAATCGAATCTCATTATGACAGGATCGTGGAACGGTGTAAGCACGATCTTGTTCTGCGTCATCCAGTTTACTATCTTGAGTCCATCCTGTCTTGAAACTGACCAGTGGTAGTAAAAGATGGCGCTTTTATGATCATCATCAGCGGGGGCCCCTTCCAGAAGCTGATCGCATACATCCCGGCAATACGGTTCCAAAGCCGATAGCTGCGGCCATTTCAGCCCGAGTTTTCTCCTTAGCCACATGACACGCCTGATTTTCTTAGCAGCGTTCCGGTCATCCGAAAGCCTGGTTTCTTCCCTGATGGTCATCCACATCCAGTTGTCAGGCGCGACATTGTGCCCTCCCTTGAGAGTACTGCCTAGGCCTTTCAAATTGAATTGGGGTTCCTCAAGATATTCCTTTCCATAGATGATCAGATTGCTGTTTCCGAAGGACGTGTATTTAGCATAGTCATAAGGGACTGACGCCGGGACTTCCCCGGAGCGCGCGGTCCTGATGAGTCCTTTCGCGTTCAGCGTAAACCCAAAAGTCTCCGCTATCTGTTTTGCGATCACATAGTCTTCCCGGTCCTTTTCCATGTCCACATACTCATGGGATAAGACCCGCACACTTGAATCGAGATCCACGTTGCCGGACAGAAGCATCGCAATAACTAACCGCGAATCGACACCTCCGGAAAGGTCTGCCGTTATTTGTCTGCCGTCCGCCGCGAGCTGCCGGAAAACCCTGACCCATTTGAAGTACCATTTGTCCAGAAGATCGAGATCGTCCTTTCCCGTGATTCTTTTGAACGCCAAAGCCTTCTCGCCCAATACTATCTCTATCGTTCGCGACGCGGCATCTATCTCGACACTTGCGTGATTGTCCAGTCTTATTATCTCATTCGCCAATGTATCATTCTTTGAGATCGGCACGGATATCGCGCAGCTGAGGACCGCGGCGGCTTTTTGGTTGATCGTGATTTCCCCTCTTAAGTGTTCTGCTAGTTTGAAAAACGAATTGGAAAGCGCGAACCGGCCGTCCTTTTTATACAGAAAAAGGCCAAACTGTCCGCAGATGTCCTGCCGCACCGTAATACGGCCATCCTCGCATGTAACCAGCACGAACGAGCCTGTATCCGAGATCTCGTCAGGGATCTCATCTATGAACAGCCTGCCGTCATCCGTCACCATATAACCATAAAGAGCGCTTTTGACAGCGCTCAGGTCGTTGGAATCTATAATAAATGTTCTGTCTATCATTTTCACCTCCGGCCGGTTATTCTGCAAAAATTTTGCCGGGATCATCTGTTATACGAACGCGACCTCTACCTCGGGCGTATTTGTAAGATACACAAGTGCAGCGTAATTGACTCTGAAAGTCACGATATCTCCTACGGCCAGAGGACGCTCCGTCACATTTCCGTTCTCATCACAAAGCCTGACCGGCCCTGCATCTTCTACATCCAAAATCGTATGATCGCTCGAAGCTCCTTCTATGGTGATGCCCGGCGGATCGATTGGGGTTATCTCACCCGGATCGCTTCCAAAATCATATTTTCCTAAAGCAACAAGCGCTCTCTTTCTGATTCCTTTGTCGGTAAATGTCGGAATATGACCGAACGCGTCGAAACCGATCGTGCCAATCGGATAAGTCGGTTTTTCTTTCAATTCTATAATCTCAGCCTTGAGCCGGAAAATATCCTGATACATGTTGCTGAGGTCGTAGTTCATGAACCTGTCGAGATCCCATGCGAGGAGTATCTGCTCGCCGACACGTAGATCGTTTATGTTTTCAGGCATGTCGCCCTCGAACAATCTGCTGATGCTGGTAGTCGCTCCACCCGAGATGATTTCGAGTGGTCTGCCGATCTTCTCTTCCACAGCAGCCGCGATTTTCGAGAATTTTTCAAGAGTCTCGGCTGTCGGCATCACCGCTCCCGTGCAGCCGACATTCATGCCCACGCCTTTCAGATCGAGCCATTCGAGATCGTTTTCAACCGCAAGAGCAGTTTCCATCAGTTCTTCGCGGTCCCAGATACCTTCCCTGAGATCGCCCATCTCTGCCATCAGAATAACTCCATGCCGCTTTCCTGCTTTTCCGGCAGCCTGATTCAGCGCCTTAAGAACAGCGAGCTCACTGTTGAGCGAGATATCCGCAGATCTTATCACACGGTCAGCCTCGCTTATCATCGGGATCCTCAGGAGTTCAGTAGGAACATCGATCCCGAACGCCCTTACCTCCTCAAGCTGATCCAGACGCGAAGACGCGATCCGGACGCATCCTCCTGACACAAATCTCGCGGCGGCTTCCGGGATCCCGCTCATGCCCTTGATAACACCCGTTACACTGATTCCGGACGCCGAACAAAGCCGCACGACTTCCCGCGCGTTATGTTCAAGCTTATCAAGATCTATTTCAAGTCTCGGATAGCAGGTCATACTGTTTCCTTCCTATTTATTAAACGGGTTTGTGGCGGGCGGCTTTGCATATACGGTGCACGTGGCTGACTGAAGTCATAGCTGCGAAACCGGCGGGCGGCTTTGCTAAATCAAAGTCTCCCCGTGATATGTACGTTGCCGGAGATCGGA
>JAFOKI010000139.1 GCA_017419895.1 Eubacterium sp.
TCAGGTGCACCGTCCCAGGTCTTTCTGTATTCTGCGATCGTGCCGTCATCATTGTAAATTGGCTCATAAAATGACGGGATATATACTCCCGGTTCGGTTGAAATACGTTCAAAGAACTCTCGCTTGGTCAATCCGTCCTTTTTAGCATCGGAATATGCGGAAAGAACGTTCGGAAGAGTCTCTTCTCCATCACCTGCCATGAAAAGATCGAAAAAGTCAGCAAGAGGCTCCGGATTGAAAGCACACGGCCCGCCGGCGATAACAAGCGGATCCTCATCTGTCCTGTCTTTCGCGAAAAGAGGCACACCGGAAAGATCCAGCATGTCGAGAATCGTCGGGAACGACATCTCGTACTGGAGAGTGAACCCTATTACGTCCATCTTGTCGACCGGAGTTTTTGTCTCGAGAGTGAAAAGTCTTATGTCATTGTCTCTCAGTATCTTCTCCATGTCCGGAGCAGGACAAAAAACTCTTTCGCAGTAGACATCAGGCATTTTATTAGTGATATCGTACAGTATCTGCATACCCATGTAAGACATGCCTATTTCATACAGATCCGGGAATGCGAAAGCAAACCTGAGAGAAACAGAATCAGGGTCTTTTACGACCATATTCGTTTCCCCGCCGATGTATCTTCCGGGCTTTTCGACCTGCTTGAGTATCTGCTCGATCGTTGGCGCAAACAAAGAATCGATGGTACGCCCCATGGCGGTCTCCACCTGATCCATGAACCTCCTGATGTATTTTTTTGCTTCCAGAAGATGCGCGGTGCGTTCTGGAGTCGGTTCAACTTTGTGAATCAGGTAATCAATACGAACATCGAGGCCCTGGTACCTGTCTTCAGTCACAAGTCTGTCGCCGAGGCATACCATGTCCTGCTCTGTGGCGTCTGAAAGCAGATCCGGAAATTTATGCGACATATGATCATAAACGATCTTTGCCTCATCGTGATAACCCAGTGAATCAAGCATCTCTGCCGCCCGTTCACCGTGACAATCCTGTACTCTCAACACATCGTGGATAAGACCGGCTGCGCTGATGAGATCAATATCAAAATCGAACCCGTTCTTGTTAAGCTCGCGGGCGATCCTCACAGCTGCATCTCGTACGCCGAGACAATGCCTTATGACTCTTTCGGGAGTCTCGTACTTTCTAAAGAGCTCCCAACATTCTTTCTCACTCAGTCTCGTATTCATCTTCGAACTCAAATTCGTAATCGAACATTCTAATAGTATCGCCTTCCTCAAGCCCCATTTTTTTGAGCTTTTTGATGGCGCCGCTCTTTTCGATATATTTATAAAGATATCTCAGTGATCCCATATCATTGAAATTCGTGGAATCGAATATTTTCTTGAGTTGTTTGCCGTCAAGCGTGAAGACATCGTTGTCTCTTCCGCAGACTACTTCTCTGTAGGAAGGATCGTTCTCTTCCTTCTCGAAATCGAAGTATTCGATTTCCTCCTCGGGTTTCGGCATTGAATCAACTCTCTGAACCTCTTTTAAGGCCTCGGCGAGGAGTTCGTCAACACCGTAATGTATCGGTGCCGAAATGGCGAAGACCTTGATTCCCTTGGCTTCAACATATTCCTTGAATTTAATGAAACCCGGATCATCCTCATCAGTAAGATCTATCTTATTCGCAGCAACTATCATCGGTTTTTCAGCGACACGTCTTCCATATTGCCTGAGCTCGGCATTTATCTTCTCAAAATCCTCGATAGGATCTCTGCCTTCGCTTCCGGACACGTCGACAACGTGGATCAGCACCTTTGTTCTCTCGATGTGCTTAAGGAATTCCAATCCCAGACCTAGACCTTCGTGTGCGCCTTCAATTATACCCGCTATATCAGCCATAACAAAGCTTGTGTCAAAAATCTCGACAACTCCAAGGTTCGGCGCGATCGTGGTGAAATGATAGTTTGCGATCTTGGGATTTGAATTTGTTGCTACTGAAAGCAGGCTTGATTTTCCGACGTTCGGGAATCCAACGAGTCCGACATCGGCGATCATTTTAAGTTCGAGTATCACAATACGTTCTTTTGGAGGATCCCCGGCTTCAGCAAAGTTTGGAGCCTGCCTTACGGAATTCCTGAAGTGATAGTTTCCCTTACCGCCTTTACCGCCTTTTGCCGCAACAAAAGATTCCCCGTCTTCAACGAGGTCTTTCATAACGAGACCGCTCTCTTTATCTATGACGACGGTTCCCTGCGGGACTCTTATTATAAGGTCTTCTCCGGAGCGGCCGTATTTTTTCTTCTTCATGCCATCCTGGCCGTTCTCAGCAGAGTATTTTCTTTTGTAACGAAAATCCATCAGCGTTCTTAAGCCTTTGTCAGCTACAAAGACGATATCTCCACCTTTCCCGCCGTCTCCGCCATCCGGACCGCCTTCGGGAACAAAGGGCTCGCGTCTGAAAGAAACAGCGCCGTTTCCGCCCTTTCCCGATATTATCTTTATTTCTGCTTTATCTACAAACATGCGCACCTCCGTATGCCGTAAACATTATACAACATCCGATGCCCGGCTTCTACAATCCTTAAACCACTTAATTATATACAATAAAAAAGGCTGCCGCACTGTTCGATTTATGCAGCAGCCGATTTTCGTTACTTAAGCTTCCTTGGGATAAACACTGACCTGTTTTCTGGTCTTGCCAAGTCTTTCAAACTTGACTGTTCCGTCTATCTTGGCGAACAGTGTGTCGTCGCCGCCGATGCCTACGTTGTTACCCGGATGGATCTTAGTCCCTCTCTGTCTAACGATGATGCTTCCGCCTGTAACGAACTGACCGTCACCCGTTTTAACGCCAAGGCGCTTGGACTCGGATTCACGACCGTTCTTGGAACTTCCTACTCCCTTTTTACTTGCCATGGATCAGACACCTCCTTCTGAATGATGGTCTTATTACTCAGCGCTTTCGATCGTCTCGATAATGGCTGCTTTTGTAGCCTTCTCGTCGACTTCGATTCCGTGTTCTTTTGCGTAAGCTATGAGCTCGTCCTTTTTCATGGACGCGGATACGCCTTTAACTTCTTCAACAGCCGGTGCTGCTTCTTCAACTGCGGGTTCCTCAGCCGGAGCTTCTGCTTTTCCCATGAGAGAAGTGATCTCTACCATTGTGTACGGCTGTCTGTGTCCCTGTTTTTTACGGTAGTCTTTCTTGTTCTTGTACTTGAAGATGATGACTTTCTTGCCTTTTCCGTTCTCAAGAACTTTTCCTTCTACCGCCATACCTTCGATATACGGAGTTCCTACTGTGATACCGTTCTCATCACTGAGAGCAAGCACCTTATCGAACTTGACCATATCTCCGGCTTCGACATTGAGTTTTTCAACGGAAACTACATCGCCTTCAGCTACGCGATACTGCTTTCCGCCTGTTTCGATAACTGCATACATGTTTAATACCTCCACTAACCAGTCTCGCCTTTTCGGGCAGCGCCTGGGCGCATTTAAAAAAGCCCTTGCCGTGCGGTCTAACTCAGACATATTAGCACGAGGGCTTTTATTTGTCAAACAAAATATTTGAAAAACGTGTATTTTTCGCTAATTTTTCGCGAATGCGAGTGGTTTATTCGATTATAACGCCATCTTCATCGACCAGCACGCTGCCGGGATCGGCTTTTTTACCCTTTGCTGCAGGAGCAGGTACATCCTTCTGTTCTTCATCGTCGGTTTTCAGAGTGTCAAGAAGAAGTGTCGTGATCTCATCGAGAAGATCCTTGTGCTCTTCCAGATAATTCTTCACGTTTTCTCTTCCCTGTCCTATACGCTCGCCCTGATAGCTGTACCAGGATCCGGATTTCTGAAGTATTCCGGCATCGGTCGCGCAGTCGAGAACATCGCCTGCAAACGAAATTCCCTTTCCATACATGATGTCAAATTCAGCGCGCTTGAACGGAGAAGCCACCTTATTCTTAACGACTTTTACGCGCGTTCTGCTTCCGATCATCTGGTCGCCCTGTTTGATCGTCTCTACACGTCTGACGTCGAAACGCATAGTTGTATAGAACTTCATCGCCCGGCCACCGGGAGTAACCTCAGGATTACCAAACATAATGCCGATTTTCTCTCTAAGCTGGTTGATGAATACGATGCAAGTATTCGACTGGCTTGCCGTAGTCGCAATCTTGGAAAGAGCCTTAGACATCATCCTGGCATGGACGCCGACGAAAGACTCATCCATATCACCTTGTATCTGCTGTTTCGGAACCAGTGCAGGAACTGAGTCTATAACGATAATGTCGAGCGCTCCGCTGCTTGCCAGCATATCGCAGATTTCAAGAGCCTGTTCGCCGTAATCGGGCTGTGAAACAAGAAGCTCATCTATCTTGACGCCGAGGTTTCTCGCATATACAGGATCCAATGCGTGTTCCGCATCTATGAAAGCTGCCTGGCCTCCTGCCTTCTGAGCTTCTGCAATCATATGAAGTGCAAGGGTTGTTTTACCAGATGATTCTGGTCCGAATACTTCGATAACTCTTCCTTTCGGTATTCCGCCGACACCTGTCGCAATATCAAGACTTATAGATCCGGTCGAAATCACATCAACATTGAGTTTCGCGGACTCACCGAGTCTCATAAGTGAACCTTGACCGAATTTCTTTATTATCTGATCGTGTGCTGTCTGAAGCGCCTGCTGACGACCGTCCAAATCCTTTTTTGCTGCCATCTTTACCTCCATGCGAACATTTGTTCTTAATTCATTGTATAACAAAATATCTGTAAGTCAATAGTTAAATTCAAAAAGGATCGTTGGAAATAATTGGTAATTCGATGATACCACAAAAACGGTTTGGTGTCAAAAATTATTGGTTGCCCCAGATGTCTTTTCCGCTCCTGATTTCCATCCCCTCAAGCAGTCTGTTTATCATATCGAACATCGTAAGGACTGCATGGTATCTGTTGAAATCACGTTCGTGATGATGAGTTTCGACTTTTTTAACGATCGTCTTCCCTTTATATGTACAGCCGCAGAAATACTGACCGACGGGATGCTCTCCAGTCCCGCCCGAAGGCCCTGCTACTCCGGTGACGGAGATACAGATATCGCTTCCGGTTTTCGCAGCCAGTCCTTCCGCCATTTGAAGGGCTACAGTCGGACTGACTGCAGTTTCCTGTTCGAGGACTGATCTTGTGACTCCGAGTTCTTCCATTTTGGCACGTTCGGTATATGTCACTATACCGCGCTCAAAAACCTCGGATATGCCCGGTACATCTGTGAGCCTTGACGCAAACATGCCGCCCGTACACGATTCGGCACATGATATCGTTGTACCTGCAGCGATAAGCTTTCTTCCAACGACTTCCGCCAGATCTTCGTCTTCATCACTGTATACGCAGTCACCCAGTATTTCTTTAATCTTCCCGCACATATCAACGACTGCATTTGCTGCTTCTTCAAGAGTCGGACGTTTAGAAGCGACCCTTACTGAGCACTCGCACATTTTCGCGTATGTCGCGATAGTCGGATCTGTCTGTGCGTCGATAAGGTCGAGAAGTTCTGTCTCAACAAGGGATTCACCTTTGCCGAAAATCCGGAGTGTCCTGTAATAAATTACGTTGTCCTGCATCGACTCCAGGAACGGTCTGATCCTGCGTTTGAACATGTCGGTCATTTCACGCGGCGGACCGGGCATGCAAATAACGTATTTTCCGTCTTTTTCGCAGCAGAATCCCGGTGCTGTTCCGACCTGCGTCGGAAACACAGTTGACTTTGACGGAAGGAGTATCTGTTTGAAATTGTTGTCCGTGAAAGTCTTGCCGCGTCTCTCTTTTGCTTTGAGAAGCCATTCTTTTGCCGGAAGATATTCGACCAGGACATCGTCCATAAACCTTGCGACAGTCTCCTTTGTCATATCATCTTCTGTAGGTCCGAGACCTCCGGTAGTGAGTACCATGTCGCAGTCATTAAGAGCGAGTTCCAGGATCTGTTCGAGTCTTCCGTCATTATCACCGACTGTATATCTATAAAGAACGTCGTATCCCAGCGTGTTGAGCTCACGTGAAAGGAACACGGCGTTTGTATCCACTATCTGACCCATCAGCAGTTCTGTACCGACACTGATAATTGCACACTTCATTGAAAGCCCCCCTGCGGTTATTCCTTTTCCTTGAATACCTGTTTATTTTTTATTATGTATGACGCGCCTGACCACACGGTCATCACTATCGATGCCCAAAGCACGACCTGTGCAAGGAAATCGAGTATCCTTACGAAATCTTCCGGTGCTGAAAATGACCAGAGACCATTGACAAGGATTATCATAATGACAGCGATCATCTGGAGCGTGGTCTTGATTTTTCCGCTCATATCGGCTGCTATCACTATACCATCGGACGCGGCGACAGTCCTGACACCAGCAAGGAGGAATTCCCTCGCAAGAACAATGATGAACATCCATGCGGCGATATTGCCATCCGCAACCATCAGGCAGAATGCGGCATAAACGAGTATCTTATCCGCAAGAGGATCCATTATTTTGCCGAAATTCGTAACGAGTCCGTATTTCCTTGCGATTTTTCCATCGAAAAGGTCTGTAAGAGACGCTGCGACGAATACGACAAGCGCAGGGATATATTGCCCCAGCATGTATAAGATTATGAAAACAGGTACAGCGATAATTCTCGCAACAGTCAGTTTATTGGGCAGATTCATCTTGATTATCGACCTCGTTTCCCAAAAGATCATAATCGAACGTATCGACTATCTTAACTTTTACTATATCCCCTTTAACATGCGGTTTAAGCGGGGTGAATATGACCGAATCATCGATTTCCGGAGCGTCATACCGTGTCCGTCCCACACACGAAACACCGTCCTCGTCCATTCCGTCGACAATCACGTCCATTACATTGCCGGTGAACCTTTCATTGAGTTCTCTCGATATTTCCATCTGAAGGAGCATCAGTCTGTCAAGCCGCTCCTCCGCCGTTTCCGGATCAATCTGATCCTCCATAAGCGCTGCCGCAGTCCCCTCTTCCTTTGAGTAACGGAACGCGCCGAGTCTTTCAAAACGAGCTTCTTCCACCAGTTCAAGAAGTTCATCCATATCTTCTTCCGTCTCACCGGGGAATCCGACTATCATAGTCGTACGGATGGCAATATCAGGCATCGCATTTCTGAGTTTCGCGACAGTCTCACGGATCGTGGAAGCCCTGGATCTCCTGTTCATTCGCCTTAAGATATTATCACTGGCATGCTGCAGAGGTATATCGATGTAGTGGCAAATTTTCGGTTCTGACGCCATAACTTCGATCAATTCATCAGAAATGTTGTCGTCATAGCAGTACATTATGCGGATCCATTCGATCCCGTTAATCCTACAAAGCTTTTTCAAGAGCTCAGGAAGTTTCCGTTCTCCATAAAGGTCTATCCCGTAGTATCCGGTGTCTTCAGCAATCAACACGAGTTCTTTGCAGCCGTGTGCAGCGAGGTTCTCCGCTTCTTTTACTATTGATTCTTCAGTACGGCTTCTGTAAGGACCCCTTATCGAAGGAATCGCGCAATATGAGCAGGCTTTGTTGCAGCCTTCCGCAATTCTCAGATACGCAGTGTACGGTTCATCAGGAACCTTTCTGTTTTCGCTCTGTCTTTCGAATGTTCCTGCAACGCAGCCATCGGTAGCAATAAATGATTTATCGTCAACAACTAGAGAATTTAGCAGTTCAGGAAGTCTTTCATAGTCATTTACGCCAACAAATGCATCGATTTCAGGCATTTCATCAGCAAGTTCTGCCGCGTAACGCTGAACCAGACATCCACTCGCAACAAGCTTCTTGCCTTGCTCCCTGTAAGAAGACATTTCGATTATCTCGGATATAGATTCACGTTTTGCATCCTCGATAAAACCGCAGGTATTAACGATTATGACGTCTGCATCCTCAGGGCCTGCTGCAATACTGTGTCCCGCGGACTCAAGTATCCCCTTGGCTATATCGGAATCATTTTGATTTTTCGGACATCCAAGCGTGTCGATGAAAACTCTCATATTCTTATTCGTCCTCGTCCCTAAGTCCAAGAAAATCATCTGCCGCGCTTGTTCCTTCATAGTCATATCCGAACGACATGGTATCGCGGTGATCGAGTATGGATGAAAACTGCGATGTTCCCATCGGTATCACCCGTTTTGAAAGATCGCCGTATGATGTATCAGGACCTGCATCCGGAACCGCTGGAACATCCGGTTCTGTTTCTGTTTCGACGGCTTCTGGGAATATATCTTCTTTTGTTACAACTGAATCGTCGTCATATTCTTCCTGATATGCAATATCATCGAGATTCGGCAGATCTACAGTCTTAGTGATACCTTTGTATTCATCCATGGTCATAAGGACCTGACGCGGTCTGGCGCCGTCAGGCGGGCCTACGATACCGCGTTTTTCCATCTCGTCGATGAGGTTGGCTGCACGGTTGTAGCCTATCCTGAACTGACGCTGCAGCATGGATGTGGAGGCTTTCTCTTTTTCAATTACGAATTCGATGGCGTCCTTCAGGAATTCATCTGCACTTTCATCCATTTCCATGGATTCACCGTTCTGACCTTTTTCGATTTTACTGGTTGCCTCTTCTGAATACTCAGCTTTTCCCTGAGCCTTGACATATTCTATCAGGCCGTTCACTTCCGAATCATCAATAAACGCACCTTGGACTCGGTACGGTTTGTTAGCTCCGAGAGGATAGAAAAGCATATCACCGTCTCCAAGAAGTTTCTCGGCTCCGGCCATGTCGATTATGGTTTTTGAGTCGACAAACGTCGGTACTTTGAACGCTATTCTCGAAGGTATATTCGCCTTGATCAAACCGGTTATAACATTTACTGTAGGCCTTTGGGTCGCCACGATTAGGTGCATCCCGGCCGCTCGCGCAAGCTGGGCAAGTCTTACAATGGACTCTTCGACCTGTTTTTTGGCGGCGATCATGAGATCGGCAAGCTCATCTATGATAATGACGATCTGCGGCATTACAAGATCCGATTCGCCGTTCTCGCGCATCAGCGCGTTATAGCCCTGGATATTTCTTACACCGAGTTCAGCGAAGGCTTTGTACCTGTTTGTCATCTCTACAACAGCCCAGGAAAGAGCGGCTGCCGCTTTTGCCTCATCCTGAACAACAGGTGTGAGAAGATGCGGTATATCCTTGTAATTCCCGAACTCTACCTTCTTGGGGTCTATAAGTATCAGCTTGACCTCGTCGGGATCCGCTTTATAGAGAAAACTCGTGATTATGCAGTTCATGCACACGCTTTTTCCCGATCCGGTCGTACCGGCGATAAGAAGATGCGGCATTTTGTTGAGATCGGCAATTATCGGTTTTCCGGCGATGTCTTTTCCGATGGCAAACGTTATCTTGGACTTAGCGTTCCTGAAATCATCGGAACCGATGACTTCACTGATCCTTACAATGTGACTCTTGTCGTTGTTTACTTCGATACCGACAGCTGCTTTACCGGGAATTGGAGCCTCTATCCTTATACTCTTAGCCTTTAGGTTGAGCGCTATGTCATTTTCAAGGTTCTTGATGCTGGCTACCTTAACGCCTACTTCGGGCTGTATCTCATATCGTGTAATAGAAGGTCCCTGCTTAA
>JAFOKI010000140.1 GCA_017419895.1 Eubacterium sp.
CAATGCGCTCGTGAGCGAAAAGCGTGTGATAGTTTCAGACATAGCCGGAACGACGAGAGATTCAATAGACACTCCTTTCGAGTGGAAGGGCGATAAATATACACTTATAGATACAGCAGGGATCAGGCGCAACAGCAAGATCTATGAGGATATAGAGAAGTACAGCGTAGTCAGGGCGATAGCAGCGATAGAACGTTCGGACGTCTGTGTGGTAATGATAGACGCCCAGGACGGCGTTACCGAGCAGGACAAACGTATCGCAGGCCTCGCGCACGAGGCAGGCAAAGGCATCGTCATCTGCGTGAACAAGTGGGATCTCATCGAAAAAGAGACCAATACGATGAAACACTACAAGGAAGAGGTCCGCTCGGAGCTTCCGTTCATGTCGTACGCGCCGATAATCTTCATTTCTGTTACAGACAAAATCAGGCTTGCCCAGGTCATGGACAATGCCAAGGCTGTTGCGGAGAACAGGGCGATGCGCATCTCCACCGGTCAGCTTAACAGCCTGATCACAGACGCGATGATGATGAAACAGCCGCCCTCTGACAAAGGTAAATCATTGAAGGTTTATTACGTAACTCAGGTAGGTGTCAAACCGCCGCTTTTCAGTTTCCAGGTCAACAGTAGGAAGCTCATGCACTTCTCGTATTCGAGATATCTCGAGAACAGGATAAGGGAAGCGTTCGGCTTTGAAGGTACTTCCATCAAGTTCGTTTTCAGGGAGAAAGCGGAGAAAGAACAGTAGGTGGCATGTCATGGGAGCGATTGACATACTCTTTATCATATTGTCGTACTTCCTCGGAAATATCTCGCCCTCAACACTTCTGGCGAGAGCTCAGGGGCTTGATATAAAGAAAGAAGGAAGCGGCAATGCCGGCACTACGAATACTCTGAGGGTACTCGGAAAGAAAGCTGCGCTTATAACTCTGATAGTCGATGTCGGAAAAGGCGTTGCCGCGGTGCTTATTTCAAACGCGGTATGCGGTCATGAAACTGCGATGTGGTGCGCACTTGCGGTATTTCTTGGCCATGTCTGGCCGGTTCTTCTCAAGTTCCAGGGAGGAAAGGGAGTGGCAACTGCCGCAGGCGCTATATTCGCGATAAACTGGCAGCTCGGACTTATTGCGCTTGTTATAGTTGTGGCTTCTGTCCTGATAACGAGACGCATGTCGTTCGGCTCTATAGTTGTTGGAGTCTTGTTCCCGTTTATTTGCTGGTTCATGCAGAATGATTTCTTCCCGATCGGTCTTGTGATGGCTCTGATAATGCTGTTCAAGCATAGGTCAAACATGGTGAGACTGATGAAAGGTGAAGAATCCAAGATATCTTTTGGCAAGAAGAAGGAAGACAATAAATGAAAAAGGTAGCTGTAATCGGAGCCGGAAGCTGGGGTACCGCGCTCGCGATATCACTTGTTTCCGGCGGTCATGACGTAAGGCTCACGACGAGAGATATCAAAAAAGTTAAAGAAATGAGAGAGACCCGCGAGAATAAAAAGTATCTCCCGGGAGTAGTGCTACCGCCGGCACTTAGGCTTTGTGACACTATAGAAGAAGCGACAGACGACGCAGATCTTGTGCTTTTCGTCGTACCTACACAGCATTTCAGGGGCACATTTGAAAAGGCCATGCCTTATCTCAAAGAAGGCATGATAATAGTCAACGCCGCAAAAGGTATTGAGAAAGGAACTCTTCTGAGAGTATCCCAGATAGCGGCCGAATTGAGACCGGACCTTACATACGTCATGCTTTCCGGCCCATCGCACGCGGAGGAGGTGTCGAGAGGACTTCCTACCACAATAGTCGCGGCTTCAGAGGATATTAAAGCTGCAGAACTTGTACAGGACGTATTCATGACAGATATGCTTAGAGTTTACACAAACGACGATGTTGTCGGAGTAGAACTCGGCGGCGCGCTCAAGAACATAATTGCTCTCGGCGCGGGAATATCTGACGGCATCGGTTTCGGCGACAACGCAAAAGCCGCGCTTATGACACGCGGTATCACCGAGATCACCAGGCTGGGAATCGCTCTCGGTTCTAAAAAAGAAACATTTGCAGGGCTTACCGGAGTAGGTGACCTGATCGTTACCTGTACGAGTATGCATTCGAGAAACAGACGCTGTGGAATACTGATAGGTCAGGGAATGGCTCCCGACAAAGCCGCCGAGCAGATCGGAATGGTCGTTGAAGGTATGACGACGGCGGAGGCAGCATACGCGCTCGCGCAGAAACTGGGGATAGAAATGCCCATCACCGAATGTATCTACAGATGCATGAAAGGCGAGCTTACTGCTGCCGAAACAGTGCCGCTCCTCATGGGACGCGACAGAAAGAGCGAAAATTAATGGCAAGAACATTTCACATAACAACATTCGGATGTCAGATGAATGAACACGATTCCGAGATGATCGCTGGAATGCTAAGCGAGCTCGGTTATGTTCAGGTACCTGACAGAAAAGAAGCTTCGATCGAGATATTGAACACATGCAGCGTAAGGGAAAATGCTGACAAAAGATTCTTCGGTACTCTCGGACAGCTCAAGAGAAGAAGCAAAGAAGACCCTGAATACATGGTATGCGTCTGTGGATGCATGATGCAGCAGCAGCACATCATAGACAGGATAAAAGAGAAATACCCGTGGGTGGATATCATTTTCGGGACTCATAACATACACAGATTTCCGACGCTCCTCGGAAACGCCATACGCGAAAAAGAACAGAAAATAGAGATCTGGGACGCAAGGGAAAGCAGCGAGCAGGAGCTTCCCGCCAAGCGGCTTTATGAGAACAAAGCACTCGTAAACATAATGTATGGATGCAATAATTTCTGTACTTACTGCATCGTCCCGTATACCAGGGGACGCGAGATGAGCAGAGCGCCCGAGGATGTACTTGAGGAGATCGAAAAGCTCGCTGCTGACGGCGTAAGAGAAGTCATGCTCCTCGGACAGAACGTAAACTCATACAAGGGAGAGTTCAAAAACCCGGGGAATCAGCAGAAAGCTAGGCTTGAAGGCTTTGTTGAAGAAGATGGGATCTGCACGTTTTCACATCTCGTAAGGCTCATAGCCGGAATTGATGGAATTGAACGCATAAGATTCATGACCTCACACCCGAAGGATCTGTCGGATGAGCTGATTGAGACATTCAGGGTAACGGATAAGCTTTGTAAGAATATCCATCTTCCTGTCCAGTCGGGAAGCGACAGAGTCCTCAAGAAGATGAACCGGAGATACGATTCTGCGCGTTATCTGGATATAGTGCGAAAACTAAGAGAAGCTGTTCCAGGCATCACTATGTCCACAGACATAATCGTAGGATTCCCGGGTGAAACGGAAGAGGAGTTCGAAGACACGCTTGAAATGGTAAGAAAAGTCCGTTACGACTCTGCGTTCACATTCCTGTACTCCATTAGAACTGGAACTCCCGCGGCGACTTATCCGGACCAGATACCGGAAGACGTCAAGCATGAACGTTTCAACAGGCTTGTCGAGCTTGTGGATTCAATAAGCCTTGAAAAGAATCTCGCATATGTCGGCAGAACAGAAAAAGTCCTCGTGGAAGGCAGGAGCAAACGCAACAGGAATACTCTGGCGGGAAGAACAGACGGTTTTAAACTCGTTAATTTCACTATAGATCCTTCAGCATTCATGGAAAAAGGGGAAGCCTGCTCATTTGATGAGATAGCAGAAAAACTGACCGGCACATTCATGGATGTCAGAATAACAAACGGCAAGACGTTCAGCCTCGAAGGTGAAGCAGTATTATGAATAAAATCAAGTATACATTGAACAGACTGAAGGCGCAGTTTACGGGCCCGGGCAGAAATCCTTACGTGATCCTTATGGCCGTGATGCTCCTTATGATGATCGCGAGGAATTGGCTCTATGGTGGAACGGTGAGCATAGTATCTGCGGTAGTAGATAAGCTGCTCATACTTCCGGGTATTATCATAGGTATCTCATTACATGAATTCGGGCATGCCTGGATGTCGAACAGGCTTGGCGATCCAACGCCAAAAAGTCAGGGAAGACTAACTGTAAACCCGCTTGCGCATATCGATGTCATCGGATTCCTGTGTCTGTTGTTTGCGGGATTCGGATGGGGCGTGCCTGTTGAGATAAATCCAAGATATTATAAAAACAAGAGACGCGACGAGTTTCTTGTTGGCATTGCCGGTGTTACTGTAAACCTAATAATCGCGTTGTTTTTTGCCGTGCTTCTTCGTTTTATGTACAAAGCCGGCATGCTTCCGGCTACATATTCGGGAGGTTTTACGATTACTGGAATACTGTTTGATATAGTTCAATACATAATAAATATCAATATAGTATTGATGATATTCAATCTGATTCCCGTACCGCCGCTGGACGGTTTTGGGATTGCGACACAGATCTTCAATCTTGAAAGATACGACTGGTACTGGCGCATTAAGAGTATGGGCATATTTATTCTTCTCATACTTGTGATGTTCAATGTGACAGGAATGATAATTTCACCGATTGCAAATGCAGTTTTGACGGCTTTATATAACGGAATCGTATTTTCTTAATATAAAAGGATATTGGTCAGGAGGTAGAGATGAAAGAAATCAAAAATGTCCTTATCTGCGGGGCCGGGCTCATGGGAAACATGATGGCATATACGATGGCTCTAGACCCGGAGCATTCTGTCACTGTATATAACCACCGCGATAAGGAAATTGAACCGATAATCCGCTCGAGTACAAAGGAACTCGTAGAACACGGCATCGTCACCCAGGAAACAGTAGACAACGCTATCAGTCGTATCACGTTCACGACAGATCTTGATTCTGATTCAGTAAAGAATGCGGATATAGTGATGGAAGCGATAGCAGAGAACCTTGAGGCTAAACAGGCTTTGTTCCTGGAGCTTGAAAAACGTGTGTCGGCCGACTGCATCCTGTCGACAAATACTTCAGTGATCAGTCCGGGAAGGATCTGCAGCGTTCTCGAAAAGCGCGACAGATTCGTAGGCATCCATTTCTGGAATCCCGCGCATCTCATCCCGCTCGTCGAGATCGTGAGACAGGCTGAGACTTCCGATGAGACAGTCGAAGTGTCGTACAAGATCCTCGAGGAAGCCGGCAAGAGCCCGATTGTCTGTAACAAAGACGTACCGGGATTCATCGGAAACCGTCTGCAGCTCGCGCTATGGCGTGAAGCCCTCACCATAGTAGAAAGGGGAATCGCCGATCCCGAGACGGTAGACAAAGCCATCAAGAGTTCATTCGGCCTGAGGCTCTCAAAACTCGGACCTTTTGAGAATATAGACATGATTGGGGAAGACCTGGTATATAACATCCAGACCTACGTTATGGACGATCTCGGTGATTCACACGATCCGTCACCGCTCCTCGCAGATCTCAAGGCCCAGGGTAAATGTGGATTCAAGTCACATGAAGGCTTCCGCAAATGGACCGACGAGGAGATCGCGGAGAGCAGAAAAGGACTGAATGACCATCTAATCGATTTAGTGTATAATAAAGGCATCAAGTAGCAAAGGAGCGAATCAAAATGTCGAAGATTACCGATATCATGAAGAAGAGAACAACGTTCTCGCTGGAAGTTTTCCCGCCGAAAAAAGAAACAGGAATGCCCAAGCTCATGGAGACACTGGATGCCTTGTATAAGTGGAATCCGGACTGGGTGAGCTGCACATACGGTGCAGGCGGCTCTGCAAAGGGACTGAATGTAGATATCTGCCAGTCGATCATAGACGCGGGCAAGACAAGAGCGTTGAGCCATTACACTTGCGTCCACAATCATAAGGAAAACATCGTTCAGGATTTCAGAAATTACATGGATATGGGCGTTAAAGACTTCCTGGTTCTGAGAGGTGATTTCCTTCCCGGTGAAAACGCGACTCATGGTGATTTCAATCACGCGGACCAGCTCATAGCCTTCCTGAGAGAGAAATTCGGGACAGGCATTACAATAGCGTGCTCAGGCCTTCCCGAAGGCCACATCCTCTCAAAAGACAGAGCGAGTGACACAACATTCCTGAGACGCAAACAGGACCTCGGAGCAGATTTCATAATCACACAGCTTTGTTATGATATGGACAGCTTCAAGAGCTGGCTCGACGAGATACACAGGGCAGGTGTGAATCTCCCGATCGTCGTTGGCGTAATGCCGGTACTGAACGTTGAAAAGTGTATACGTTACTGCGTATCCATGAACGGTTCAGCGATCCCGAGGAGTCTCGCGAGAGTTATTTCAAGATATTATTACGATCCTGAAGGTTTCAGGGAAGCCGGTATGGATTACACCGTTCAGCAGATGTATGAATACCTGCAGCTTGGCGTGAACGGTATCCACGTTTACACGCTCAATCAGTACAAAGATGTTGAAGAAATTCTGAAGAGAAGCGGACTCTTCACTAAGTCTGAAGAGTAGGAGAATCTCATACATCCCGAAAAGATCCAACAAGCAGTTCGCCGTGTACTGAAGCTTTAAAAATAATCCGCCCATACCCTGTTGC
>JAFOKI010000141.1 GCA_017419895.1 Eubacterium sp.
AAAGGTCTTGTAGCGTATGCCGCTGTCACATATGTGCTTTGGGGCGTGACATACACAATGATGGATATACCGTTCTGGTCGATGATCCCCGCCTTCACGGAAGGCGGTAAGGAACGTGAGAATCTGACCACACTCGCGCGTTCCTGCGCCGGTGTCGGATCCGCGTTGATCACGGTCATCACGATGAAATGCGTAGTAGCTCTCGGAAACGGAAATGAGAGAGCCGGTTTCAGCATGTTCGCGCTTATAGTCGCGATCATTTTCATAGTTCTGATCACGCTGGCATGCGTGACCATAAAGGAAAAATCAACGGTAGACGTAGATTCTCCTTCTGTAAAGCAGATGTTCAAAGCGCTCATAGAGAACGATCAGGCGATGACTGTCGTTATCGCGATAGTTCTGATAAACTGCTCGCTCTACATAACGTCCAACCTGCTTATATACTTCTTCAAATACGATGTTGCGGGCGAACACTGGTATGACACTTACACTCTTTTCAATACGTTCGGCGGCGGTGTACAGATCATATCCATGATGGTGTTCTACCCAATCATCAGGAAGTTCATCAGCACGATGAAGGTATTCTACCTGAGTCTGGCTATGGCTGCCGTGGGATATGCGGTACTGCTCGTCATGATGTTCCTCAATATCAAGACTCTCGCCGCTCTTCTCGTTCCCGGGTTCTTTGTTTTCGCGGCATTCGGTATGCTCACAGTACTCACGACTGTTTTCCTCGCAAACACTGTAGACTACGGACAGCTCAAAAACAACAGGCGTGACGAGAGCGTTATATTCTCGATGCAGACCTTTGTTGTAAAACTCGCGAGCGGTGTTGCCGCCCTGATCGCTTCTATCTGTCTCTCAGTATTTCATATCAGCAAGAATACGGACGTTGAGGCGGTTGTCGAACAAGCTGCCGACATGCAGCTTCCGGGCCTCAGGATGACCATGACGATACTGCCGATCATAGGCATGATCATCGCGTTCATGGTATTCAGGAAGAGATTCATCCTCACAGATGAAAAAGTACAGGAAATCACGGAGGAGCTGGAGTCCGGCGCGTCAGAATGATCAGCATAAACAAAAATACATACGTACTCGATACGCAGAATACGACATATGTTTTCAGGATAACGAAGACCGGACATCCTGAGCATCTTTATTACGGAAAAAGAATAAGAGCCGGAGAAGGTCTTTTCCCCACGCGCGTCTTTGCGCCGGGAAATACGAATACATACGATAATAATCACAAAGATCTCTCATTGGAAGACATATGTCTCGAAATATCGTCTCCCGGGAAAGGTGACCCAGGAGAGCCTTTTGTAGAGATAATAAATCCGGACGGGAGCTTCACGTCCGACTTTGTTGTAGAATCCGTAATGGTATCATCTGGCGGTCCGGATCTCAAGACACTGCCGTGCTCGTACACGGATGGTGAGCGCGGAGAGGAAGACCTCCTGATAGTGATGAAAGAACGTAACAGCGATATATACCTTGAGCTCGGCTGGCATATATATTCGGAATGCGATGTGATCACGCGTACTTCAAAACTCATAAACCGGGGCGGTGTTCCGGTTACGGTAAGGCGACTCATGTCGGTGATGCTGGATTCACCGCACGGATACGGTGCTGTTTTCACGAATTTCACCGGAGCATGGACAAGGGAGATGTGCCGCTCGGACAGAACGCTCATCAGCGGTAAGTACGTGAGCGAAAGCAGACACGGCACTTCTTCGAGCAGGGCCAATCCGTTCTGCATGATATCGGATCCAGGGACAGGTGAAGACTCAGGATGCGTATACGGTTTCAATCTCGTTTACAGCGGAGATCATTATGAGTGTGCCGAAATCGGGAGTTTCGGCCGTTTGAGATTCATATCCGGCATTCATCCGGACAGGTTCTCATGGCGCCTGATGCCTGGCGAAACCTTTGAGGCGCCTGAGGGCGTGATGAGTTTTTCTGACCGTGGGTTCAACGGGCTGAGCAGCAATATGCACAGCTTTGTCAGGGAACACATAGTGCGCGGCACATGGAAGCACAAAGCCCGCCCGATAGTCCTCAACAGCTGGGAGGCCTCGTATTTCGATATAAACGAAAGAAAACTCCTCAAGCTGGCGCGCGCGGGAAAAGATGTCGGCATAGAGCTTTTCGTCATGGATGACGGTTGGTTCGGGGAAAGAGAAGACGACACCACTTCTCTCGGAGACTGGTATCCGAACAGGGATAAGCTCCCGGGCGGCGTGAAAGGGATCGCGGATAAAGTAAAGGCGCTCGGGCTGATGTTCGGCATATGGGTTGAGCCGGAGATGGTGAGTACGGAGAGCGGGCTTTATATGGCTCATCCCGACTGGGCGCTTGAGATCCCCGGAAGAGACCATTCAGAAGGAAGGAACCAGAGGTTCCTGGATTTCACGAGAAAAGACGTACAGGACCACATTATAAAAGTCATGTCGAACATATTCGGCAGTGCCGATATCTCATATGTAAAATGGGACATGAACAGGACTTTCACGGATGTTTATTCCCAGGCGCTTGCGGAGGAGAGGTCTGATGCTCTCGCGCAGTACGAAGTGCCGCACAGATACATGATGGGGCTGTACCGTGTGATGGACGCGCTGACAAAGCGTTTTCCGGACATTCTTTTTGAAGGCTGCGCTTCGGGCGGAAATCGTTTCGATCTTGGGATCCTCTCGTACTTCCCGCAGATCTGGGCAAGCGACAATACCGACCCGATATGCAGAGGCGAGATACAGAACGGCTGCAGTTACGGTTATCCGATGTCGGTGGTTTCGAGCCACGTTTCGGGTTCTCCGAACCACCAGACGCTGCGTGAAACGCCGCCTGCCACCAGATTTGCGGCAGCTGCTTTTGGTGTCTTGGGTTATGAATGCAATATAGCGGATCTGGTCACCGAACAAAGACAGGTAATCGCCGATCAGATAACTCTGTATAAGGCATGGAGAGACGTATTCTTCCATGGCGACTTTTACAGGGGAAGAGGGTATTCGGGGACTTTGTCACCGGCAGGTATAACCGGTATCGGGATCACCGGGGAAGGCGCGGCTGCGCCTTCGGATGAGGTTTTCCCGGGCAGAGGAAACATCATGGAATGGACGGTCGTTTCGAAAGACAGAAAAAGAGCAGTTGGAATGCTGCTTCAGTCCATGACGGTGCCGAATATGCAGTTCCAATATTATCTGCCTCGCGGGCTTGATCCGGACAAAAAATACAGATTCTATAACATTCCCGAAACGGTGAATATAAAGGAATTCGGTTATCTCGTAAATACGGTGTCGCCGATACATATACGTCCGGGGTCGACTGTCCATGAGATCGCGTCGCGGCTCCTGAAACTAGACGGAGAAACAGAGGATATAACAGCTTACGGCGACTCGCTTATGAGTGCCGGAGTCAGGCTTAAGCCGGCATACTCAGGTGTGGGATTCAGTGACAAGGTCAGACTGTTCCCGGACCGCGCGGCAAGGCTGTATTACATGGAAGCAGTAGAGGAGCAGGCAGATGAGTGATATAAAAACTGTTTCTGAAATGATAAGATCGGGTGAGCTCGACGACCTGCTTAAGGAGATATATGGAAGCGAAACGGATGTGCTCGACGCGCAGCGCGAAAGATATCTCGGCGCTATAGCCGGATTTGAAGAACACTTCCCGGAAGAAGCTGCGTCAGGGGCTGCGGTTCATATTTTCAGCGCGCCCGGTAGGACAGAGATATGCGGTAACCATACCGATCATCAGAACGGATGCGTGCTCGCGGCGGCTATCGACAGGGATGTGATCGTCATTGCGCAGGCAGGTACGGATAAGGATACCGTGAGGATATGGTCGGAAGGCTACGGTATGGTCGAGCCGGATATGACTCGCGAAACCGACGAGGATACCGGTGAAAACGTTTTGTTCCCATATACTGATGAATACGGTACGACGGAAGCTCTCGTGAGAGGCATATACGCAGGCGCGGAATTCATAGGTTATAAAACCGGTGGTCTAAATGCATATGTCACGAGCGACGTTCTTGGAGGTTCCGGGCTTTCATCGTCGGCAGCCTTTGAAATGGCAGTGCTGATGACGGTGATCGGGCTTTTCAACGAAGACAGACCGGTGCCCGGTCCCGTGACGATGGCTCGTCTTGGACAGCACGCGGAAAACGTATACTTCGGCAAACCGTGCGGCATCATGGATCAGCTAACAAGCGCAGCCGGAGGCGTATGCTACATGGATCTTGCGGATCCAGAGAACATAGTGCTCGAGAAGTCCGATGCTTCTCTAGACAGAATGGGACTGACGCTTTGTCTTACAGACACAGGCGGCTCACACGCTGATCTGACCGATGAATACGCGGCGGTTCGGGAAGAGATAACCGGCATAGCGCAGTTCTTCGGAAAAGAAACAATGAGAGAAGTTGATCCGAAGGATTTCTTAAGGTATGCAGCTGTCATAAGACAAAGATGCGGTGACAGAGCGCTTCTTCGCGCTGCTCATGTCATTGAAGAAAACAAACGCGCTGCTGCAGCGTTCGGATATCTGCGCGACGGCAACAAAGCCGGCTTCCTTCAGACGGTGAAGAGTTCAGGCGATTCATCGTTCAGGTTCCTGCAGAATGTTTATCCATCCGGGCATCCGGGTACGCAGCCGATTTCTGTCGCCATAATGCTCAGCGAATCGGTCATGGGTGACCATGCGGTCAGCAGGGTGCACGGAGGAGGATTCGCGGGGACCGCACAGGGCTTTGTTGAAAAAGAATATACAAAAGAATATATTGCGCTCATGAACAATGCATTCGGCGCGGGAGCGTGCAATGCGTACAGGATACGTACGGCAGGCGCGGTAAAGATAATCTGATACAGGAGAGAAAAATGAGTATACTTGTGCTCGGGGGAGCGGGATACATAGGTTCACATACGGTATATGAACTGATCGACGCGGGAGAGGATGTTATCATAGTCGATAACCTGACAACGGGTTTCAGAGGCGCGGTACATCCAGGCGCGAAGTTCTATCATGGCGATATCAGGGACCGTTTCTTCATGGATATGATCTTTGAAGAAAACGATATAGAAGGCGTGATACATTTTTCTGCTTTTTCCCAGGTCGGGGAGAGTATGAAAGATCCGCTGAAATACTATAACAACAACTTCTGCGGAACCGAAACCATGCTTGAAAGCATGGTCAGGCACGGTATCGACAAAATCGTTTTCTCATCGACGGCGGCGACTTACGGTGAACCGGAGCGGGTGCCGATCCTCGAGACTGACAGGACGCTCCCAACAAGCACTTACGGCGAGACAAAGCTCGCAATGGAGAAAATGTTCAAATGGACCGGCATGGCAAGCGGGCTCAGATATGTTTCACTCAGATATTTCAATGCCTGCGGAGCGCATCCGTCGGCTGTGATAGGAGAAGCCCACGATCCTGAGACGCATCTCATACCGCTGATTCTGAAGGTTCCTCTAGGAAAACTTGACAATATCACAGTATACGGAACTGATTACGATACTCCTGACGGGACATGCATCAGGGATTATATCCACGTCATGGATCTCGCGCAGGCTCACATACTCGCTTTCAATTATTTGAGAAATGGTGGAGAAAGCGATATATTTAATCTTGGAAACGGGATCGGTTTTTCCGTAAGGGAAGTGATCGACGCGGCGAGAAAAGTCACGGGGCTTCCGATTCCTGAGAAGATCGGTGAGAGACGCGCAGGAGATCCTTCAGTTCTGATCGCGTCGAGTGAAAAAGCGAAAAAGGTGCTTGGATGGGATCCGAAGTATGCGGATATCGAGACAATTATTTCGACGGCATGGAAGTGGCACAGGACGCACCCGAACGGATTTGAGGAATAACAAATGGCAGATATACAGAAATGCATAAAAGAACTGATTGAATACGGTCTAAGCAAGGGATTGGTTGATGTTGACGATGTTGTTTATACCGTAAACCAACTGATCGATATGTTCAGGCTTGAAGACTATGAGGGGGATTTTTCCGAAAGTGTTGAAAATTCAACGATTAGGCCTGTTCATGAAATTCTGGATGACATGTTGGATTATGCGATAGGCGAAGGGCTTACTGAAGACACCGGCGGCTCAAAAGACTTGTTTGATACACGTATCATGGGTCTTATCACACCGGCGCCTTCAGTCGTTAGGCGGATTTTCAGCGAAAAACACGAAAACGATCCTTCCTCTGCAACAGACTGGTTCTACGGCATTTCGAGAGCTTCAAACTACATCCGCGATGACAGGATCGCAAAAGACGTGAAATGGAAGACTGAGACAGAATACGGAGCTCTCGACATCACCATCAATCTGTCGAAACCCGAGAAAGACCCTAGGGACATCGCGAAAGCGGCGGCTTTGGGGAAGGTGGGAAAAAAAGCGGTTTTGCGTGACGCGGAAAGCGGGGCATACCCCAAGTGTCTGCTTTGTATGGAGAACGAAGGGTATGCAGGCCGCGCGGATCACCCGGCACGGCAGAACCTAAGACTCATACCGATTACGCTCTGCGGCGAGCAGTATTACTTCCAGTACTCACCGTACGTCTATTACAACGAGCACTGTATTGTACTGAGCAAAAAACACACACCGATGAAGATAGACAGGGATGCTTTTGCCAAACTCATCGATTTCGTATGCCAGTTCCCGCATTACATGATCGGATCGAATGCCGATCTTCCCATAGTCGGTGGTTCCATTCTTACCCATGACCATTTCCAGGGAGGAAATTATGAGTTTCCGATGGTTCGCGCTCCTTATGAATCAGTGTTTGGGCTCGGTTCCCATCCTGATGTGCGCGCAGGCATCGTAAAATGGCCGCTGTCGGTGATCCGGCTCGACATAGATTCTTCTGTGCCGGGAGCCGCGGAAAAACTGACAGACGCAGCGGACGAGGTATTTACCAAATGGCGCACGTATTCAGATCCCGCAGCCGGGATAGTCGCGGAGACCGACGGGGTGCCGCACAACACGGTCACTCCGATCGCAAGAATGAGGGGAAATGATCTGGAACTCGACATCGTACTTAGAAACAATATCACGAGTGAAGAACACCCGATGGGTGTCTTCCATCCGTACAGCGAGTATCATCATATTAAGAGAGAAAACATAGGTCTGATCGAGGTCATGGGGCTTGCGGTACTACCCGCCAGGCTCAAGCCCGAACTAATGGCTGTCGAAGAAATAATTGCATCATGGAACGGTCAGGACCAGGCTGTGCTAAAAGCCTGCCTGGAACGGTCGGACAAGACTGCGCATCACACGGAGTGGGCTCTCGGCATAGCTCAAAGTCTGTTCGCGGAGGGTCATCCGGATCGGGCCAGGATTCATGAGACGCTTAGGCAGGAGACAGGAAAGGTGTTTGCTAAAGCTCTCGAGTGCTCGGGCGTTTATAAATGCACGCCTGAGGGCAGGGCGGCATTTGCAAGGTTTATTGAGCTTCTGAAATAATACAAATCACCCATTGCAAAGCATTTTGCGAGAATTCTGGCGGCAGTTTTGCTGAAGTAGTTAAAACTTAACTGTATTATTGCCTGATAATAAACAAAGACCCGTTCCGCGGCTGCGGAACGGGTCTGTTTGTTAAGTGATAAATGATCGGTTATTTCTCTTTGTCCCTGTATTTCACCGAGGCTACGACCATGCCTGTGAGGGCGAAGAGCGCGATCGCGTTCGGGAGCACGATCAGGTTATTGAACATATCCTGGAGTTCCCAGACCAGGTCGTTCTGCATCGTCGTGCCGATGAAAATGAATACGAGCGCGAGCACCTGGTAGACGATCAGTGATTTCTTTCCGAACAGCCACTCGAAGTTTATTTTTCCGAAAAGGTTCCACGAAAGGACCGTGCTGAAAGCGAAGAAGAACAGGCAGACAGCAACGAATTTCGCACCGAATGATTCGCCAAACACGCTGCCGAAAGCGGTCTGGGCAAGGTTCGCTTTGCCGATGCCCTCCGGGATCGTACCGTCGGCGAGTATTCCATCTGACGTGTAGAGCGTGCTGATAATGACCAGCGCATTGAGTGTGAGTACAACAAAGGTGTCCACGAACACACCGATCATGGCGACTACAGCCTGATCATGAGGCTCTTTTACATTGGCAAGAGCGTGGGCGTGAGGTGTGGAACCCATACCTGCTTCATTCGAGAACAGGCCGCGCTTGGCACCTTGAGAGACAGCGGTTTTGATCGCCGCGCCGAAACCTCCGCCGATGATTGCCTGAGGCTGGAACGCGTATCTGAATATCATTGCGATGGTGGCAGGCACATATTTGATACGGATGATCAGAATAATGAGACCGCCCAGCAGGAATATCGCCGCCATGATAGGAACGATTTTTTCGGTAACGGATGCTAGTCTGTTGAGTCCGCCGATGAAGATGAATCCGCATATGATGACGAGAACGATACCGACGATCCAGGAGGGTACGCCGAACGCTGTCTGGAACGTCGAACCGATCGAGTTGGACTGTACCATGCAGCCCATGAATCCGAGCGCAAGGATTATCGCTACAGCAAAGAATCCAGCGAGGAATTTGCCGAACCCGCCTTTGAACGCGGTGGTTATGTAGTAGACCGGACCGCCCTTAATCTGCCCGTCTTCGTCTTTTACTCTTGTTTTCTGGGCAAGTGTCGCCTCGGCATAGATCGTTGCCATACCGAAGAACGCGATGATCCACATCCAGAAGATAGCTCCGGGGCCTCCGGTCAGTATCGCTCCGGACGCGCCGACTATGTTGCCGGTACCGACCTGGGCGGCTATCGCCGTAGCGAGAGCCTGGAAAGAAGTCATTCCGGCATCCTGCGCTCCACCGTGGAGCTTGAGATTGCCGAAGGTCTTCTTCATTCCTTCTCCGAAATACCTAACCTGCGCGAATCTTGTCCTGATCGAGTACCAGAGCCCGACTCCGACGAGCAGGAACACCAGAATGTAATTTGAAAGATAGGTGTTCACATTTGTCGCGATTTTCATTAAAAAGTCTTGCATTATGAAACCTCCGCTTCTGAATTAAAAAAGAGCTGGATGACTCCAACTCCGGAAATGAACGCAGACGCGGGAAGTTTGTTCCGTGCCTGCTCTGTCCTTTTGCCTGAGAGATTCAGCGGCTGAGCCGCCTTGCACCTTCGGCACCCGAATAAACGGGATTCTCCAGAGTTCCCTCCGCAGCCGGTCTCTTTGTGACTCCGGCCGTTTCAACGGGAGCTGTTAAATTGTTTCGCAAGATAGATATTATCACTACGCGATACATACTGCAAGTTCTGTATAAAATACATAAATCCGGGCATAAAAAACCGCGCCGTGAAGGCGCGGGAAACTTTGTCATATGAGTATTACAGGCCGAGCCCGAATCTCTCTTTCACTCTTGCAAGTACCGGTACAGCGATAGCGTTCGCGCGCTCCGCGCCGTCCTTAAGCACAGTGATGAGCTCGTCAGAATAACGGATATCGTTGAATCTCTCCTGGATGGGGGCGAGGGATTCCTGAACGACTCCGACGAGTTCCTTCTTGAAATCGCCGTAGCCTTTGCCCGTGAACGAAGTTTCGATGTCCGCAATCGATTCACCTGTCAAAACGCTGTAGATATTCATAAGGTTGCTGATGCCCGGCTTATTTGCGGCATCAAATCTTACGATCGCCTCGGAGTCGGTGGTTGCTCGCATGATCGTCTTCTTGATCTTGTTAGGAGGATCCATGAGAGAGATCCTGCTGTGGATGTTCGGGTCGGATTTGCTCATCTTCTTGGTCGGATCGTCGAGCGCCATGATGCGGGCACCTTCCTTGAGGTATCTTCCTTCCGGAACGATGAACGTTTCGCCCTTCGTATTGTTTACTCTCGTCGCGAGGTCGCGCGTGAGTTCGATGTGCTGTGTCTGGTCATTTCCGACCGGAACCTGGTCTGTGTCATAAAGCAGGATGTCCGCAGCCATGAGGACAGGGTAGCAGAAAAGTCCGGTCGGAGCTGATTCCTCACCGCGGCTCTTGGATTTGAACTGCGTCATTCTGGAGAGTTCCCCGGTGTAAGAACTGCAAGTCAGTATCCACGAAAGCTCCGCATGTCCAGGAACCATCGACTGTACGAAAAGAATCGATTTTTTGGGGTCGATGCCGACAGCGATGTAGAGCGCCGCGAGGTCGAGAATGTGCTTCTTCAGGGCTTCAGGATCCTGCGGCACGGTGATTGCGTGCATGTCTACTACACAGTAAATGCAGTCATTGTTGTCCTGGAGCTCGATGAACTGTCTCATCGCGCCGAGGTAATTGCCGAGATGGAGATCGCCCGACGGCTGGATACCCGAGAAAATACGCGGTATGTCGTGTTTTTTGATTTTTGTCGTCATGGTTGTTTTCCTTTCAACAAAGCGGCCGTCCGGGCCGCGTGATATCATGCGTGGGTCTCGCTTCGCAGTATAACTTGCGGAGTGAAAATCGAGTGTAATTATACCATCTATCAAAAAGTCGGTCAAGCCGTGAAGGGGTTGCTTTTTCAGTGTTTTCAAGGTATCATAAATTAGTTATGTACTTTTTCCGGAGCGGCACACATCGATGTCATCCGGCTGCATATTATAAACACCGCTCAGTGCATAAAAGAGGGGAAACGAAATGAAACACAGCATATTCATAGACGGGGCCCACGGAACGACAGGGCTGAAGATCAGAGAGTATCTGGCAGGAAGAGACGATATTGAGATAATCGATATAGAAGAAGAGAAGAGAAAAGACCTCGCAGAAAGAGCAAGACTTGCGGAAATCGCGGACGTGGCGGTGCTTTGTCTGCCTGACGCGGCATCGAAAGAACTCGCAGACGCTGTAACGGACAAGGCACGTCTCATTGACACATCGACAGCCCACAGAGTGGCGGACGGCTGGACATACGGACTTCCGGAGCTCACGTTCGATCAGAGAAGAGCTATCGCGCAGGCAAAAAAAGTCGCGAATCCCGGATGCCACGCTACCGGTCTGATAGTTTTGACAAGACCACTCGTCGATACAGGCGTGATCGCGCCTGATTATCCGGTAACTTCTTTCTGCGTGACAGGTTATTCCGGAGGCGGGAAAGCGATGATCGCGAGACACGAGAGCGAAGAGAGAGACGGATTCCTCGGCAGTCCGGGGCAGTATGCTCTCGGTCAGGCACACAAGCATCTTCCTGAAATGGTGAGGTACGGGGGTCTCTCAAGTGAACCGTCATTCTGCCCGGTTGTGGGCGACTTCTACAGCGGTATGGTCATGACGATCCCTCTGAGGCGCGAACTCATGAACAAGCATTTCGGAGTGGAAGGTCTGAGGGAAGTGTTTGCTGAAAGATACGAAGAAGAACCGCTCATCCATGTGAGATGGGATCTTCCTGACGACGGTTTTATCCACGGTGATATAATGGCGGGAAGAGACGATCTCGAGATATTCGTGGGCGGAAACGATGAGAGACCGCTCGTGATCGCGAGATTCGATAACCTCGGAAAAGGCGCGTCCGGCGCGGCTGTCCAGAATCTGAACATTATGCTTGGCACTGACGAAAACAAAGGATTGAGATATGGCGTGTGAGATCAGATACATAGAAGGCGGCATTTGCGCGCCGTCCGGATTCAAAGCTTCCGCGGCATGCGGCGGTTTTAAGGCAAATGCAATAAAAGACGATACGGCACTCGTGGTCAGTGAGGACATCTGCAGCGCTGCTGCCGTATACACCAAGAACAAAGTTAAAGCGGCGCATATCGCTGTTATGAAACGCCATCTGGCGGATGGAAAAGCACAGGCAGTTATAGTTAACAGCGGAAACGCAAACACCTGTACCGCCAACGGGGAAGACATTGCAGAGGAAACATGCAGGCTCGTCGCGGCGGGTATAGGCTGCGATCCTGCCGACGTTCTGCCTGCTTCAACGGGAGTCATCGGAGTCCCGATGGAGATAGAGCCGTTCGAAAAGGCGATGCCCGGCCTGGTTGCGGGTCTTTCTGAAAAAGGCTCCCGCGCCGCGGCAAAAGGTATCATGACAACAGACACTGTTCCGAAAGAACTCGCGATAGCTTTCAGCCTGTCTGACGGGACCGAATGCAGGATCGGAGGTATCGCGAAGGGAAGCGGCATGATCCACATAAACATGGGTACCATGCTTGCGTTCCTGTCGTCTGACATAGCCATTACGGCGGAGATGCTCAAAAAAGCTTTGTTGGATGAGATCCCTGACAGCTTCAACCAGGTAAGCGTGGACGGAGACACTTCCACGAACGACACTCTGGCGATTCTCGCTAACGGGAGAGCCGGGAACAAACTGATCGACTCAGAGTGCGAGGATTATGAGATATTCAGGGAAGCGCTCCATGTCATATGCGTTGACTTTTCGAAAAAGCTGGCAAGCGACGGGGAAGGCGCGACCAAACTGATTGAAGCGCACGTCACTGGAGCCCCGACTAAGGAGATAGCGAGAAGCGTCTCAAAAGGGATTATCTGCTCAAGCCTTTTCAAAGCAGCGATATACGGGCAGGACGCGAACTGGGGAAGGATCCTTTGCGCGATAGGGTACACCGAGGCGGAGTTTGATACAAGCAACATCGACGTGTCGATGGCTTCGGACAAAGGATCTATCGAAGTCTGCAGAGGTTCCGCCGCTGTAGGGTTCTCGGAAGAAAAAGCGCTGGAGATACTCTGCGAAGACAGCGTGATCATCGAGGTCGATCTCAACGATGGAACTGAGTCGGCCTATGCATGGGGCTGCGATCTTACGCACGATTACGTGACGATCAACGGTTCATACAGAAGTTAAGCAGGATAATTATAAATACGCGAACAGGGGATAGACCCGGGAGTCAGAAATGGTAGACCAGAAAATACTCGACAAGGCCGGCGTCCTGATTGAGGCGCTTCCTTACATAAGCAGATTCAGAAACAATATTATAGTCGTAAAATACGGCGGTTCCGCGATGCTCAGGAAAGAACTCGAGCGCAACGTCGTTGAGGATGTGGCGCTTCTCAAGCTGATCGGTTTCAGACCTATACTTGTCCATGGCGGCGGAAAGAAGATAAGCGAATGGGTAAAACGCGCGGGTATAGAGCCCAGATTCTACAACGGACTCAGGATAACGGACGCTGACACTTTGGAAATCGCTCACATGGTACTGTCTAAGGCCAACAGCGATCTCGTTATGATGGCACAGAGCCTGGGTGTGAACGCAGTTGGTATTTCAGGCATAGACGGCGGATTCATGACTGTCGAGAAGAAAATGCCCGAAGGGCACGATATAGGCTTTGTAGGGGAAATCACGAACATCGACACTCAGCTCATAACATCGCTTCTTGACGAAGATCTCATCCCGATCGTATATCCGATCGGTCATGATGAGAACGGACAGTTCTATAACATCAACGGCGACCATGCGGCGGCGGCGATCGCCCAGGCGCTCGTTGCGGACAAACTCGTGTATCTGACAGATACCGAAGGTGTTTACGAGCAGCCTGACGATCCTAGCTCTGTGGTTTCCGAGCTTTACATAGATGATGCGAAAAAACTCATAGAATGCGGAAATATCAGGGGTGGTATGATCCCCAAAGTACAGAACTGCATCGACACGATTGAGGCAGGAGTCAAGCGCGTGCATATACTTGACGGAAGTCTCCCGCATTCGCTTCTCCTTGAGATATTCACCGACAGTGGAGTCGGTACCGCTATCATGTCTCGCGATGAAACCCGCTACTTTACGGAGGAAGAATAGGAGAAACCGATGTACGGTTATAAGAATGATTACGGCCTGGATAAGAAATTCAGCCAATTCCGTGATCTGAGGGAACTGATCAGATACGGGGCAAATTCTTACGGACAGAATACCGCTTTCAAGATTAAAGTGGCGTCTTCCCCTGAAGGCAACACATATGAAGAAAAAACATACCGCGATTTTTTCAGGGATATGGAGCGACTCGGTTCAGCCCTGACGAAAAGATGCCAAAAAGGTGACCGCGTAGCCATTGTAGGAAGCAACAGCTATAACTGGATCCTTGCGGATGTGACGATTGCGTGCGGCATAGGTGTTGTCGTACCGCTTGATGCGTCGCTCGCTCACGATGATCTCGAAGCTCAGCTAATCAGAAGCGGAGCCACGGCGATTTTCTATGACAAAGAGCATCAGGAAGCTGTAGCCGATATCCTTATGGGCGGAAAAACAGCTCTCAGGAGAGGCTTTACGATCGACTTTCGCGATGAAATGATACGTGGAGCCGAGTTTATTGAAGACCTTCTTAATGAAGGTGAGAAGATCCTTAACAAGAACGATTTCACATATATGTATTCGGAGATAGATCCTGACGCGCTCGCGTTTATACAGTTCACTCCCGGAAACGCGAAAGCAGTCATGCTTTCCCATGCAAACCTTATGAGCTGCAACTGGGGGTTCAACTGTGAGGAGTATTTCCCGCAGAACGACATAGCGATGATCACTTTGCCGCTGCACGACATATTCTCGTTCATGGGCATGATCACCTTCGTATCACAAGGTATAGTGAGCGTCTTCTGCGACGGACCTGACAGGATAATAGATAACATGAAAGAGTACCAGATCACGGTATTCCAGGGAACTCCGGAAATGGTCAGGCAGCTCTACGATACCGCGGAAGAAAACATCGAACAGAAGGGGAAGAGGAAGAGTGTCGAACGCAGGCTTAGGATCTGCGCGTTCTTCGACAGATTCAATATTAACTTGAGAAAATTCCTGCTGCGGTTCATCAACGAGAGTTTCGGGGGAACATTAAGATTTATAATAAGCTCTGTTTCCGCACCGGATCCGGTCGTCCAGGAAACGCTTACCAGTTACGGGATATTGACGGTCCACGGATACGGGCTTACTGAAGCAGCCTCTGTTATCTCTTGCGAGTCTTACAGGTACATAAAGCACGGGTCATCAGGAAAAGTCATGCCTAATATGATCGCGAGAATCGACGATCCGGATGATTCGGGTTATGGCAAACTTGTGATCAAAGGTGACAATGTTATGCTCGGCTATCTCGACGATCCGCAGGAGACCGCTAGAGTGCTGGATGCGGACGGATGGCTTATGACGGACGACATCGTGATGATTGACAAAGACGGATTCCTGTTTATAGCCTAAATCCACTTGAATATATAGCTCTGTTAAAATATAATCATAGTATAGTTGTCAATAAAGGACATTCGTCCGGATTAAAAATAAAAGTACAGAATAGGAGAGTGCATAATGAAAGTACTTGTTATCAACTGCGGCAGCTCGTCCCTCAAGTATCAGGTTCTTGACATGGACGGAGAAATCCTGATGGCTAAAGGCCTTGTAGAGCGTATCGGTATCGACGGTTCCGTCATCACACATACCAAGCTTACGGGCGGAGAAGATGAAAAGTGGAAGAATGAAGTTCCGATGCCCACGCACAAAGAAGCTATCCAGCAGGTCCTCGACGCGATCATCGATCCGGAGCATGGTGTTATCACAAGCATGGATGAGATCGGTGCCGTTGGCCACCGTGTTGTACACGCAGGTGAAAAATACGCGGGAAGCGTGCTCATTACAGAAGACGTCATAAATGCTCTGGAAGAGTGCATCGACCTTGCTCCGCTCCACAACCCGCCGAACATTCTCGGTGTAAAAGCGTGCCAGGATCTTATGCCGAACACACCGATGGTTGGTGTATTCGATACAGCTTTCCATCAGTCCATGCCGCCTGAATCTTACATCTATGCTATTCCTTATGAGTTCTATGAGAAATACCGCATAAGAAGATACGGTTTCCACGGAACGAGCCATAAATACGTATCGCTCCGCGCTGCGGAGATGCTCGGCATTCCTGTAACGCAGCTTAAGCTCATCACATGCCACCTTGGAAACGGTGCTTCCGTAACAGCTATCAAGAACGGAAAAGTAGTTGACACATCGATGGGATTCACACCGCTCGAAGGTCTCGTAATGGGAACACGTTCCGGTGACATCGACCCGGCTATCCTCCAGTTCATCGAGGAAAAAGAAGGCATTACAAGTGAACGCGTAAACCAGATCCTGAACAAGGAATCCGGAGTATACGGAATTTCCGGAATCTCTTCGGACTTCAGAGACCTCGGTACAGCAGCTGAAGAAGGAAACGAAAGAGCTATCCTCGCTCTTAAGATCTTCGCTCACAAAGTCCGCGCTTACATCGGAGCTTACATCGCTGAGATGAACGGTGTTGACGCTATCGTATTCACAGCAGGTGTCGGTGAAAACGACATAGGCATGAGAGACATCATCTGTGACAACCTCGACTTCCTCGGAATCCATCTCGACCTTATCAAGAACCGCGTAAGAGGAAAAGAAACGGTTATTTCCGCTGAAGATTCCAAGGTCAAGATCCTTCTCATCCCGACCAACGAAGAGCTCATGATCGCAAGAGACACAGCTTACATCGTTGAAAACGGAGTAGATATGGTATAACAGGAGCAGCTTCATACGGTTGAATGAAGTACACGTGACCACAAGTCATGACTGAAGAACAAAGGCACTTTCCCGGAATGGGAAAGTGCCTTTTCAGTGCTATGTATTATATTGTATCCGGATCAGAGCTCTTTCAGCAGGTTGACCATCTCGATAGCTCCGAGAGCACAGTCATAACCCTTGTTGCCGGCCTTTGTTCCGGCGCGTTCAACAGCCTG
>JAFOKI010000142.1 GCA_017419895.1 Eubacterium sp.
ACGCGCGAGTGTGGTCAGATTCTCACGTTCCTTACCGCCTTCCGTGAAGGCGGGGATCATCGACCAGAACGGTATATCCATCATTGTGTATGTCACGCCCCAAAGCACATATGTGACAGCGGCATACGCTACAAGACCTTTTCCGTCCGTCGCCGCGGGAGCTGAATACATGAGATACAGGATGACCGCGTTGGTTATGGTACCTATCATGAGCCACGGTCTGAATTTACCGAACTTTGTTCTCGTCTTTGCTACGACAACACCCATGATCGGGTCGTTGAACGCATCGAACACTCTTGCCGCCATGAGGATGACTCCCATCGCTATCGGGTTTACTCCGAGTATATCCTGGTAATAATAAAGGATATACGTGGCCGACAGCATGTAGACCATGTCCTTACCAACGGCACCAAGACCATATGAGATCTTTTCTTTTCCTGAGAGTTTCATTGTTTATCCTTTCATTTGACTACAATAACGAACTCAACGGATTCTTTTGCTCCGCCCTGCGATGATATAGTTATCCTGCCGTTCCCCTCACGGCCAAGAGATCTTACGTACGTGCCGCCCAGACCTCCCTGAAGACTCATCACCGATGGACCTATGATCTCAATATCCCCTTCTGTATCTATGATAACGGGGTCGTTGGCAAAACTCAGCGTATTGCCGTGCTCGTCGACACTCCGTATCCTTACAGCTGCCACATCATATGATTTTCCTTCCACGAGCTCCGTGTGGCTGACTTTGAGCTCGAGATACCGCTTTGTCATCGGAGCGCATGTAACGGTTTTTATGACTTCGCCGTTCTTTATCGCCTCGTACCTGTATTCGGTCGCGGCTCCGCCCCAGTTTCCGACATATTTCTTGAACAGGTCGACTGCGTCTTCCATAGACATTTTATACTTTACGGAAACAGCAGCCATCCTGATTTTATCCTTTGCGCTGAGCCTGTAAAGGCCGAGCTTTGCGACCTGGTTAAGCAGCGCTTTCACTGCCTCAGCCTTCTCATGCGGCATGCCCTCTTCTTTTTCGAGCGCGTCGCCTATATAGTCGTCGATCGGCACCGGAGGATGCTCGAGGTGTCTGTATCTGCCTTTACCTTTAAGGCCGTCTTTCCCGTCCGGATAGAACTCGCTCACAAAAACATCATTCTTGTACATCCTGACGCTGTCAGCGTTCGTGAAAGCGAATATGTCGCCTCTGTTGCTTCCCGGATGCTCACCGATATCCATCGACGTACTTATCTCAAGGACCGGTGTATCATCCTGCTGACTCGCATATACGAATGCCGCAAGCTTGGGGTTCCTGAACATATCCAGAACGCCGTGATGACAGATCCTGTCGCCGCTGCCAAAGTCCCTGTGGGTGTTATAGTCGGCCATACACCAGCCGAAACTTCCCGCTATGTCGTCTTTTGACGCGACCGCATCGAGCACATTCGCGTGTCTGATAGCGTGCTCCAATCTGTGTTCCTCGCAGTCGAACGACTTAGTCGGGAACATGTGCCCATTGTATTCCGTGACCATGTACGGCTTCTCGGGAGCCGAAGTCACTGCTGATTTTGGTTCGCAGCCTGCGTTGTCGCCTGCATGGCTGAAGTCATTGTAAGTGAATACGTCCTCGAGCAGGCTGCCTTTTTTATAACAGCGAACGCCGCCAGTCGCCCTTCCCGGGTCAAGCGCGTGCGCCATGTAGTTGGTCCTGGAGTAGAAAGCGTCGTCGTCCTCAGACTCATTAATCCTTACTCCCCAGAGAATAATGGATGGATGGTTCCTGTACTGGAGGACCATATCCTTCACATTCGCGACAGCCTGGTCTTTCCACTCCGCGCCTCCGATATGCTGCCAGCCCGGGATCTCTGTGAAGACCATGAGACCAATCTCGTCGCATCTGTCAACAAAGCTTTGTGCCTGCGGGTAATGCGAGGTCCTCACTGCATTTAATCCCAGTTCGTATTTCAATATCTCCGCATCGTAGCGCTGCATGGAGTCCGGCATCGCATACCCGGCGTAAGGATAGCTCTGATGCCTGTTCAAGCCGCGTATCTTTTTCTTTTTGCCATTGAGATAGAATCCGTCCGTCCGGAACTCAGCTGTCCTGAAACCTATGGTCGTAACCTTTTCATCTATGACACATTCAGGGACATCGTCTCTCTCAGGGCAGAAAAGCTCCGTTTTGACGTCGTAAAGCACGGGATGGTCTGTATCCCAGACTTCTGCTTTTCCAGCGTCAAATGAAAGAACAGCGGCCGACACGGGGCCTTCCCCGAGCATGGTATACTCACAGTCATCGCATCCATGCTTTCTTATGCCCTGCCTGAGCATGAGCCCCGACACGTCGACGGCTCCCGCGATCTCTGTCTCTGTCAACACTTTGCATTCAGCCACATCATCGCTGAGCGACCCGGCAAAGCTTTGTTCCGTCCTGATGAACACGTCCTGTATATATACCGGCTCTTTGACCTCGATATATACGTCCCTGTAGATCCCGCCGTATGTCATATAGTCTATAACAAAGCCGAACGGCGGCACGTCGAGTGTTTCCCTCGAGTCCAGTCTCACGACGATCCTGTTGTCCTGCCCGTATCTCAGGAACTCCGATATGTCGGACGTAAATGCGGTATATCCGCATCTGTGTGTTCCTGCCGGCTGCCCGTTAACGTAAAGAGACGCCTCATGCGCAGCGCCTTCAAATGTCAGGAGGACTCTTCCTCCTTCCCACTCCGGCTCCGCGTAAAGCGTCCTCACATAACCCGAGAGCATCTGGTACTCGGATTCATCAAAATAATGATAAGGCAGTTCCTTCACCGTATGCGGCACACGCACCGGTACGAGACCGTCGGTATTCCTGAACAGAAGTTCTTCAGTGAACTCCTCCGTAAAATACCATCCGTCATTCAGATAGATCCTCCCCGTCATTGATATGTCCTCCTTACCGAATGATGCCTATGCCGCAGAGAAATCCTTCAACACGCTTTTCATATTCCGCCGGTGCTGTCAGGACAGACTCTGCATGCCCCGCTCCGGGAACAGTAAAGATCTCACTGTAGCCTTTTGTCATTTCCTTCATTTTCTCGCTGTGAGACGGCGCTATCAGGTCGTCTGCTTCCCCATGTATGAAAAGGATCGGGATTTCATTGTCAGCAAGACTGTCTTCCGGTCTCATGTCGCGGTAAAAATACCCGTATCTCAGCTTCGTGAACTGTGATGCGACCGATACGAGCCGGCCCGGAAGATGGAATCTTCCGAGAATGCCTTTCATGACCGGTGTTATTTCGCCGAAAGCGCAGTCTGAAACGACGAAATCAATATCAGGCTTGTATTTCAGCACTGCTATGGAAGTAGCTGCGCCTAGTGACTCCCCGTGGATCCCGAGTACTCTGCATTCCGGATAACGCGCGCGGCTGTCCTTTATCATCTCTTTCAGATCACGGCTCTCCCTGATTGAGTAAGTACAGTAAGTCGGTTCGTTCAAGCCGTGCCCTCTCAGGTCATACAGGATAACGTTGAACCCGAGACCGAGATATATTTTCGCGTACTTAACGGATCCCATGAAATTATCCGTGTATCCGTGTGAAATGATTACGTATTTATCGGTTAGGAGACTGTTTCTGATAAGCTGGGCATGAAGATCATACCCATCATTGCTTTTGACTGTATAGTCTTCCCTGTTTGTTTTGTCATACCACGATATATCGATGCGATCTTCGAGCCATTTGCGGACTTCTTCAACCGAAAGCCGCGGAATACGCATTGAAAACGAAGACAAAGCAAAACTCAGCCCTGCGAGCAATATGATCAGGACGAGGATTGCAATGAATACAATGTGCATTCAATTCTCCTTTCGCAGTCAGGCATCGCTCCCGAACTCGAAAGTCATCTGTTCTTCGATCTCGGGGTCTCCGTAGAATTCACTCAGCCTTTTTTTCGTCGTGCGTATCGCGAGAGCGCCTTTGTCAGACGCTATGAATCTCCTGCCCGTCCTAGCGCATACCGCAGGAAGCGTGCCGCTCCCGCAGTAAAAATCGGCGACGAGATCCCCTTCTTCCGACGAACACTCAAGGATCCTTTCGATAAGTTTTTCTGGTTTCTGCGTAGCGTAACCCGTGCGTTCGCCGGACGTCCTTCCGACCATATCGATCTGCCAGACGTCTTTCATATTGACCAGCGTGTACCAGCCGATATCGTCCCTGAATTCTTCTACCCCTTTGAATCTGTATGGTTTAAGCCCTCTGTTATATGATTTTTCTTTCAGAGGGATGAATTTGTATTTTCCTGTTTTCGAATAGACGAGTATAGTGTCATGTTTTCTCGCGAGGTGTTTCTTGCTGCTTCCTCCCGATTTATACTGCCAGACTATCTCGTTGACAAAGTTCTTTTCACCGAAAACTTCGTCCATTATGACTTTGACGTAATGAACTGCGTGCCAGTCGAGATGCAGAAAGATCAGACCGTCGCTTCTCATTACGTTCTTCATCAGTATGAGTCTCGCGGTTAGCTCAATTAGGTACTCGGCCATACCGTCCTTCCAGCGGTCCCTGTACGCATGCTTTTTCTGCTTTTCCCCGTCTTTCTCGATAATGGCATCGTAGTCTGATTCGGAGAAAAACGGCGGATCGATATATATTGTCTGGACCTTCTCGGCCTCCGGATCTGACGCCAATGCCTTCAGAAGTTCCAGACAGTCGCCTTCGAACAAGATATTGCCGTGCTTATCCGCCAGAGGCGGCTTTGTTATATATGCCTCATCCGCAAGAAGCGCGGCTCTCTCGATTATCTCGGGAAATCTTGATATAACACTCATACGTCTTCCTCTTGGATCATCGCAATCACGTCGCGTGTTATTTTTGCGGTCATCCCCCAAAGCACGCTCGGTGTATCGATATCATAAATGATTATGTCGGTCTTTCCCGCGCGCCACTTATAGTTTCTCTTGATGCCGACTTTTTCGAACGGGAAATCATCCTGGATCGACGGTGTCATCCATTCGTTGTATGACTCTATTTTTGCGCCTTTCAGGTCTTTCACCGGTATCAGGAAGAGCTCATCGACCTCACTTCTTTCGATTTCCGCGCCGAGATACGCATCGTACGGGATCACGCCGATATGAGTATACATAGTGAGTCCCGACATCCCGTAAAGAATGTTTCCCGGTCCGATGTATTCAATTACGTCCCTGCTGATACCTGTCTCTTCCTCGGTCTCTCTCAAAGCACACTCTTCAGAGGTCTCGCCCGGCTCCATGTGGCCGCCCGGGAAACAGACTTCTCCCGGCTGCGTAACCATATCCTTTGCCCTTACTTCGTACATAATACAAAGCTCCCCGTCCCTTTCGACAAAAGGCACGAGCACGGAAAACTTCTTTCGCTTTCCCAATGCTTCCGGGATATGCTCTCCAAATACTTTCCTTACCGTATCAAGTGTGGACATTGCTTCCGTCAAAGCGCTCCATATCGCTAAAAAAAGGCCTTCCAAGCCAAACAGGCCCGGAAGGCTTAACGTTTTCTGTATCTTGACCCATGGAACCCAGATGTCCCGCGGGTCTCATCAAAACCCATCGGGCATCAGTTCAAGATCTCGTATTTTGAGAAATCGACGCCTATCATTTCTTCCTGCTCAGCGGAAAGGCTGACAGTGAATTCCATTCCGTATGTTGTGGATATAGAATCGAGGCGCTCAAGGAATCTCGGTAGATCGCCGAGCGCAAAGTTCGAGAATTTCAGAATGCTGTCGATGTAAATAGCCTCGATGTCATGGTCGGAGCTGATAATCCCGTAAATGAAACCGATATATTCGTCGCTGTCGGTTATTCCCGGATAATCCTCCATGCACACGACTCTGATCTTATATGTCAGGTCATAAGTTAATCTGGCGTCCCTGTTGATGAATACTACGCTACCGTGTGCCCTTTCGGCCTGATCGTTCGCGAAATCTACCATTTTTCTTGTCTTGCCCGAGCCCTTATGCCCGATGATAACTTTAACCATAGTCGTACCCTCCCTGCGTAACGCATTTTCGGTCTTTTAGTGTATTATACACTACCTGTCGATGGCGTTCAACTATATATAGGTGCAAAAATTCTGTCTAACCGCGTTTGAGTCTCAGCTGTCCGCACGCTCCGTCGATGTCGGAACCGAGTTCCCTTCTAACTGTTGCGGGGATCCCGCGTTTTTCGAGAAGCTCCGCGAATTCTCTCGCGCGCTTTCTGCCGGAACCGTCGAGTCCGGTCTCGCCGACTTTGTTCAGCGGTATGAGATTTACGTGACAAAGCATACCTCTTAGCATGTTCGCGAGCCTTGCCGCGCTCACGTCCGAATCATTCACGCCTCTTATAAGCGCATACTCGAATGTGATCCTTCTATGTGTCTTTTCCGTGTACTCTTCGCATGCTGCCATGAGCTCATCCATGTCATATGCGCGCGAAACGGGCATTATCCGCTCTCTTGTTTCCTGATCGGGAGCGTGGAGCGATACCGCGAGGTTCACTTGCGGAAACTCGTCTGCGAACCGGCGTATTCCCGGTACCAGACCGCAAGTCGAGACAGTTATGTTCCTCGAACTCATATTGCGTCCTTTTTCATCGTGAATGAGTCTCAGGAATCCCGATGTCCCGTCATAATTGTCAAATGGCTCGCCGGTACCCATTATCACGACATGTGATATCGATACCGGAGAAGAAGCGTATCGCTCTATGTCCATGATCTGCGAAAGCATCTCTCCGGGAGTAAGGCTTCTGTTCAGTCCGTTTATTCCCGAAGCGCAAAAAGCACACCCCATGCGGCATCCTGCCTGTGAAGATATACAGGCGGTACTTCCGTACTTATACCTCATCAGCACACTCTCGACAGCGTTTCCGTCACCGAGGCCGAACAAAAACTTCTCTGTCCCGTCCTTCGCCGACACCTGGTGATCCATGAGTTCCAGACTTCCGGCAGTACATTTCTCTTCAAGCTTACGCACAAAAACTTCCGGAAGATCGCTCATCTCCCGGAAGTCCGTGATACCTTTGTTTATCCATCTGAACAGCTGCCTTCCGCGGAAAGCCGGCTGTCCGAGGTCTTTCGCGAGAGCCTCGGTCTCAGAAAGACCGAGGCCCCGCAGTTTAGTTTTGTTTTCAGATTTGTTCGTTTCTGTCATACTCACACGCGTTCGACCTTGAGACCTGTCTTGTGACCGTTGATGTCGACTTTGTCAAGACCGTCCGCTGCTTTGACATCGTCGGCAAGCGTTTCACCCGTGATATATTCGCGGTAATCCTCGACTGCAGCCGCAACCGTGTCATCACAGCTCATGTATATCACGATCCTGTCCATCATCTCGTAATCGTTTTTCTTACGCATCTGCTGGATCTTGGAGACGATCTCACGCGCAATGCCTTCGCGCTCGAGCTCCGGAGTGATTTCCGTGTCGAGTATGGCGAATAAGTTATTCTCCATTGCGACAGCGAATCCTTCTTTTGCGCTGATCCTTACGTCAACAAGGTCCGCGCCGATCTCTGTCGGCTCGCCGTTCAGTTCCATAGTGACAAAGCCCTTCTCGTTCAATTCCTGGTTGAACGCGGCGGGATCCGCTTTCGCGAGAGCCGCGCCGAAAGCTTTGATCTTGGGTCCGAGAGCCGGTCCCGCAGCCTTGAAGTTCGGCTTGAGCACATAGTTCATGTATTTCTCGAGCTCGTTCTCAAAGACCACAGTCTTAACATTCAGTTCTTCCTCGATGAGTCCCGAAAGATCGGCGATCTTGCTTTCATAAGCGCCGTCAACGATGATCTCGGGAAGCGGCTGACGAACCTTGATATTCTCTTTTTCGCGGATACCGCGTCCGAGAGCGACAAGGTTCTTTACGAGGTCCATTCTCTCTTCGACAGCTTCATCGATGAGCGTCTCATCAGCCTCAGGATAGTAAGCCGTGTGGACTGTGAGTGTGTCGTCATTCATGAGCTTCTTGTACATCTCGTCCGAAAGGAAAGGAGCGAAAGGCGCCATGAGTCTGACGACTCCGAGAAGGACTTCATATGTAGTGCGGTAAACGCTCTTCTTGTCTTCTGTGAGTTCCTCTGCGTAGAATCTTCTTCTCGCGCGTCTGATGTACCAGTTCGAAAGATCTCCATCGACGAATTCGGCGATCGCCCTGACTGTCTTCATATGGTCATAGTTGTCCATGAAATACGTCACGTCTTTTACGAGTTTGTTGTATTTCGACAGTATCCAGCGGTCAAGCTCGGGACGCTCCGCTGCCGGAACATCCATCGCTGAAGGATCAATATCGTCAAGGTTCGCGTACAGAACAAAGAAGTTATACACGTTCCTGAGGGTTCCGAAGAACTTGCTGACTGTTTCCTTGAGGCCGTCCTCGTCGAATCTCGTCGGGGTCCATGCCGGGGAAACTGAAAGCAGATACCATCTCGTCGCGTCCGCGCCGTACTTGTCGAACAACTCGAACGGTGAAACGGTGTTGCCCTTCGACTTGGACATCTTCTTGCCCTCTTTGTCGAGGATCAGGTCGTTCACGAGCACGTTCTTGTACGGAGCGCGCTTCATGATGAACGTCGAGATCGCCATGAGGGAATAGAACCATCCTCTCGTCTGATCGATGCCCTCGCAGATGAAGTCAGCCGGGAAGAGTTTGTCGAAGTCGTCTTTGTGCTCAAACGGATAGTGCCACTGGGCATACGGCATCGCGCCGGAGTCGAACCAGCAGTCCATTACTTCTTCGATCCTGGTCATCGGTTTTCCGCATACCGGGCACTTGAAGTGGATATCGTCCACATACGGACGATGGAGTTCTATCGTCTCCGGATCCACAGTCTCGATCGCTTTTTCCGCTAGTTCTGCCCTGCTTCCCGCACATTCGAGATGTCCGCATTCGCAGCGCCAGATCGGGATCGGCGTTCCCCAGTAACGGTTTCTGGAAATGTTCCAGTCTTTTACTTCAGCGAGCCAGTTTCCAAAACGGCCTTCGCCAACGAAAGGCGGATACCAGTTGACTGTCTTGTTGTTAGCGACCAGTTCGTCTCTGAGGTCGCTCATTCTGATGAACCAGCCCTTTTTCGCATAGTATACGAGCGGTGTGTTGCAGCGCCAGCAGTGCGGATAGTCATGTTCGATCTTGACGCGCTTGAAGAGTTTACCTTCAGCAGCGAGCCATTTGATGATCTCGACATCGAGACCGTCTTCCATGATGAAGTGTCCCGCCCACGGAGTTGTCGTGTATTTGCCCTGCTCATCTACCGGCTGAAGTACGGGGAGTCCGTATTTCAGACCGCAATTGTAGTCGTCTTCACCGAATGCCGGCGCGGTATGTACGATACCGGTACCGTCTTCAGTACTGACGTAATCCATGCATGTGACGATGAATTTTCTTTCAGCATTCTCGGGTACCTCTACGAACGGCATAAGCTGTTCATATTCCATGTACTCGAGGTCTTTTCCCTTCATCTCGGCAATGATCTCATACGAGTTGTCTCCGAGCACGTTATTAAGCAGACCTTTTGCGAGGTAATAGATGTCTCCTTCATGTTCGCCTGAAGTCATCCTGACCTTCACATAATCGATGTCGGCACCGACTGTGAGCGCTACGTTGGCTGCGAGTGTCCAAGCCGTCGTTGTCCATGCCAGGAAGTATTCGTTCTCGGTTCCTTTCACCTTGAACTTGACCGTAAGGGTGTTAACCTTTACGAGTTTATAGCCCTGTGCTACCTCATGGGAGGCGAGACCTGTCCCGCAGCGCGGGCAGTACGGAAGGATCTTATGACCTTCGTAGATCATGCCGCCCTTGAAGAACTCGTTGATTATCCACCAGACGGATTCGATGTAATCGTTGTGCAGAGTGATGTACGGATCTTCCATGTCGGCCATGTAAGCCATGCGCTCACTCATCTCTGTCCACTTGTCGAGGAACATGAATACCGACTCGCGGCATTTGTCGTTGAACTCGCGGATACCGTAACGCTCGATGTCCTGCTTGCCATTCATCTTGAGGTCTTTTTCGACCTGGATCTCTACCGGAAGACCGTGTGTGTCCCAGCCGCCTTTTCTCTTGACCTGGAACCCCTGCATCGTCTTGTATCTGTTGATGGAATCCTTGAGTGTACGCGCCATTACATGGTGGATACCAGGCATTCCGTTAGCAGTCGGCGGGCCTTCGTAGAATACGAACTCCGGGCTTCCTTCGCGCTCGTTGACACAGCGCGCGAGGAGATCCTCTGCGTTCCAATCTTTTATCTGTTCTGTCTGGACCTCCGCTACGGGTCTTGTATCTAAATTTCTGAACATTATTGCGGAAGCTCCTTTCTTACGAGATTGATACGGTTCTGGCTGTCTATCTCATCGACTTTTACTTCTATTTTGTCGCCGATGTTCATTACGTCTTCTACCTTCTCAACACGATGTTTCGCCATCTTGGAGATGTGGAGCAGGCCTTCTTTTCCGGGGAGTATCTCGATGAACGCGCCGAAGTTCATTATCCTCGTTACCGTTCCTTCATAGTACTCGCCAACTTCGACTTCCTTGGTAAGAAGCTCGATCTGTCTTCTTGCCTCGTTAGCGCTGTCGCCGACCTCACTGTAGATCATCACGAGACCCGGATCGTCTTCCGAGATGTCGATCTTGACTCCGCATTCCTCGACGATCTTGTTGATCGTCTTTCCACCCGGTCCGATCACTATGCGGATCTTATCGGGATCTATCCTCATGGATACGCAGCGCGGAGCGTATTTCGAAAGTTCAGCACGCGGTTCAGCGATCTCTTCCTGCATGATGCCCATGATGTGCATGCGGCCTTCTCTCGCCTGTCTGAGCGCTTTTTCGAGGATCTCTCTCGAAAGCCCGTGCACTTTGATGTCCATCTGGATAGCCGTAACGCCTTCAGTAGTACCCGTGACTTTGAAGTCCATGTCGCCCAGGAAGTCTTCCATTCCCTGAATGTCGGAAAGAACAGCCATCTTGCTTGTTCCGTCTTCCTCGACTCTTTCGATAAGTCCCATAGCAATGCCCGCGACAGGACGCTTGATCGGAACACCGGCGTCCATGAGAGCCAGGCAGGATCCGCATGTGGATGCCATTGAGGAGGATCCGTTGGATGAGAGAACTTCAGAGACCACTCTGATAGCGTACGGGAATTCTTCTTCCGACGGAAGTACAGGCATGAGAGCTCTCTCGGCGAGCGCTCCGTGACCTATCTCGCGGCGTCCCGCAGACCTGGGCTTCTTCGCCTCCCCTGTCGAGAAACCGGGGAAGTTATAGTGGTGGATGTATCTCTTGCCCGTCTGCTCTGTGAGCCCGTCTATTCTCTGTGCTTCCGAAAGAGGAGCGAGTGTGCAGGCGGAGAGTACCTGAGTCTGTCCGCGCTTGAAAAGTCCCGTTCCGTGTACTCTCGGGAGTATCCCGGTCTCAGCCCATACGGGTCTTATCTCATCGAGTTTTCTGTCGTCCGGACGGATACCCTCATCGAGAATCAGTGAGCGGACGCTTTCCTTTGTGATGTTGTAAAGCACAGCCGCGATGTCCTTCTCCTGTTCGGGGAAGATCTCCGCGAAATATTCCTGTGTTTCTTTCTCAACAGCGTCCATATTGTC
>JAFOKI010000143.1 GCA_017419895.1 Eubacterium sp.
CGTCATTCCCTCTTTTGCGAGGCTCTTTATGACAGAGAGAACTTCGCCGACCATTGTCGGGTCGAGGGCGGATGTCGGCTCGTCAAACAGGATTATCTCTGGGTGCATAGCTATCGCGCGGGCTATCGCCACACGCTGCTTCTGACCGCCGGAAAGTTCGTCGGGATAATTTTCCGCTTTCTCCGCGAGCCCGACTCGCTTCAGAAGCTCCATAGCCTCTTTGCGAGCCTGCTCCTTCGGAGTCTTAAGGAGCTTCACGGGTGACGCCATGACATTCTCTAATATATTAAGGTTCGCGAACAGATTGAAAGATTGGAAAACCATTCCCATTTTTCTGCGCACAAGAGTAATGTCGCACTTTGGATCTGTTATCACTTCGCCGTTAACGGTTACGGTTCCCGATGTCGGTTCCTCAAGCTGGTTAAGGCAGCGAAGAAGTGTGGATTTCCCGGTGCCGGAGGGACCGATTATTGAGATCACATCGCCCTTGTTTATCTCGGCGCAGACGTCTTTGAGCGGTGTTATGTTGGCGTATTCTTTACGCAGATGTTCTATCTTTATCATACTCATTTTGCGGCACCTCTCTTTTTGCGTCTGAAATCAACTCTGTTCAGTATAAACTTGAGTATTATCGAAATTATCCATGCGAGGATAAAGTAAATTATCGCGGTCACGATAAGCGGGAAGAATGCCTCGTAAGTACGGCTTCTGATAATATCGCTCATTTTCGTGAGATCCTGTATCGCGATATATCCGACGATGGATGTGCCCTTGAGAAGCGAGATTATCTCCTGCTTATAAACGGGAAGGAAGCGTACCACAGCCTGCGGGAAGATGAACATGAAGAACGCCTGATTCTCGCGGTAACCGAGGGCGAGTGCTGCTTCGCGCTGTCCGCCGTCGATGCTCTCGATACCGGAACGCATGATCTCGGAAGCGTATGCGCCGAAGTTGAGCGTGAAGCCGATGATCGCCACCCAGACAGCTTCAAGTCCGGATTTTCCGAATACGACGTAATACAGTATCATCAGCAGCACGACCATGGGTGTGCCCTGCAGAAGTTTTACATACAGGTCTGAGATAATGTTCGCGAGCTTGCTTCCCGTGCGCCTGAACAGACAGATAAGGAATCCAAGCAACGTGCCGAACAGTGTTGACAAAACTGTGATAATAGCGGTCGTACCTACACCGCTCAGAATCAGCTTCCATCGATCTTCACGGATGAAGTTCTTTTCGAAGCTTTCAGCGATCATCTGGAAGATGTTGGGGCTCTCATTGGCAGCAGTGGCTTCTTCCGGATTAATATCGGATGTCCTTACCACAAGCACGAGACCGCCCTCATAGAACGGTTCTGAGAAGTTCACACTCTCCTTTCTCTCATCGGTTATAGTCATGGCCGATGCCGCAATATCGTATTTACCCGAGACGAGACCTGTTATGCGCGAATTGAAGTCCGCGTCTTCGTAATCGGGTATATATCCGTATCTGCGGCAGAAAGTATCGACAAGCTCCATTGCAAAACCTACAGGCTTGTTGTCCTTTAAATAGACGAACGGAACCTCTGTCACGTTAATTATTACATTTACCGAGCCGTTCCCGCCCGAATATCCGGTGGTGTCCAGTACCTTTGCCGACTCGTCGTTTCCGAGCCATTTTTCCTTCATCTTTTCAAGAGAGCCATCCGCAGTAAGGTCGGCAAGCATTTCGTTGAACTGGTTGCAAAGCTTGGTGCCTTTTTCGTCGCTCTTGCGGAATCCGAACGCATATCTGTCGTTCGTTACCATCCCGGGAAGTGCACTTATCTCGGGCTGCTCATTGTGCAGTATCCGTACTGTCGGTTCGTCACAGAGAAAGCTGTCTATCTTATTCTTTTTAAGAGCTGTTCCTATATCGGCAACATTGTTGAAATAATAGTATTCGCTGTCGGGGAAATTCTCAAACGTCGGAGGTTCATAATTCGATCCGGTGATTATTCCCACAGGCTTTCCATTATAGTCTTTTATCGTCGGCATACTGTTTTCGCTGCCAAGCTCGGATGCTCTTACTGCGAGAACAATACCGCCGTAGTAGATCGGATCGGAGAAAGCGATGTTTTCAGCCCTTTCCGGAGTAACAGTCGTATTGTATGCGAATATGTCATATACGCCCGAAGAAAGTCCCGCAAGCCCCGATGCGGTGTTTACCTGATCGTATTTGCAGTCATATCCGTACTTGCGGCAGAACATTGTCATAAGTTCAACAGCATAGCCGTTCAGCTCTCCGTTGCTGACCATCGAAAATGGAACGCTCGTCGGATTAACAGCTACATTGATCTTTCCGTTCTCACCGGTGAGCCCCGAGCGATCTATAGTAATGTTGTTCGGGTCGCCGGAAAACCATTTGTTCTTAAGCTCTTCCAAACTTCCGTCTTTGTTCATTTCCGCGAGCATCTCATTAAACTGACCGAGAAGCTTCGCACTCCGATCGCCGGTCTTTTGAAAACCGAAGCTGTATATGTCGTCGCGCAGGCAGTCCTTAAAGTACCCAATATCCTTCTGCTCGGCACTCACCATTTTAAGCACAGGTTCATCTTCCACAAACCCGTCAATCTTGTCCTGCTGCAAAGCCATTATCATATCACTGATATTATCGTAATAAAAATACTGGCTGTCAGGGAAATGCTCAAAGGTGGGCTGATCAAGGGCAGAGCCTGTAACTATACCGAGACGTTTCCCGTTGTAATCCGAGATCTGTGCAGGCGCAGACTTTTCATCCCCAGTGCCGTTCGCCGGCTTCTGCGGAATCATTACCGCTGCTATGATCCAGACAACGATCAGGCAAAGTACGATAATTATTATGGCATCGACTTTTGCAGTTTTTTTCTTCATATTGGCTCCATTCATTTTTTGGACCCCGGGGACAGTCCCGGGGGTCCATTTTCAAGATTTCTCTAATTCTACCACGGCACTTTAGCAGAAAAAAGAGCATTTCTTCCACCATAAGTAATTCCGGCGAGAATCAGCCGCGTTTATAATGCGCCTTTTGACGGAAAAGCGCAAAATTGGTATGATACGGCTACACTTTCGAGGAAATGAAGAATATGAAAGAAGACAAAAGAATCTACATTCTGAAAGAAGAAAAACCTGCAGTTGCAGTGCTGAAGCTGGGGCTGCCGCTGGTAGCCGGCATGTTCATCATGGTGCTTTACAATCTGGTGGACACGTTTTTCATCGGACTTCTCCGTGATGACTATCAGCTCGCCGCAGTTAATTTAGCCTATCCGATCATGATGATCTCCATCGCGATCTCCAATATGATCGCAACCGGCGCAGGGTCTCTCATCGCAAGAAGCCTCGGCAAGGGCGATACTGAAAAAGCCGAACATACGGTTACTGTCGGCATTTTGTTTACGCTCATCGGCAGTCTGATCGTGACGATTCTCGGACTTCTGCTTTTAGATCCTATTGTGATCGGTCTGGGAGCGCAGGATAACACCTTCCTTTACACGAAACAGTACGCCTTCTGGTTATTCCTCGGCACAATCTTTACCATGGGGAACTACACCCTTGGCCAGCTGCTGCGGAGCGAGGGTTCCGTCCGTTATTCCCTGATCGGCATGGTTGTCGGCACGCTGGCAAACATCGCCCTGGATCCACTGTTCATCTTCGGATTCCATCTGGATATCCGCGGCGCCGCCATCGCAACGATCCTTGGAAACGCAATCGGCATGACAGCTTCTATTCTGGTTTATCTGCGCAAGAAAAGTCTGCTTCATCCTTCGCCAAAATACATACGCCCCACCAAAGAGATCGTCCGGGAGATCTTCTGGGTCGGCGTACCGGCCACCATGGAAACCCTTCTGATCTCCGTTGCCTATATTATCAATAACAATCTGGCCGTGGCTTACGGGGAACTCACCGTGGCCGCCATGGGTGTCGCGCAGAAGATAATGTCTGTCGGAACATATATTTATCAGGGAATGGCCGCCGGAGTGCAGCCCATCATGGGCTATAATTACGGCGCAAAGAATTACAAACGGATGCTGGCGGTATTGCGGAGCGGGATTCTCGTTTTGAGCGGGATAGAGCTTGGCGTCATGGCGGTCTTCGGGATCTTTGCACCGCAGCTCATCGCTCTGTTCACGGATTCCGGGGAAGTGATCGAGATCGGAAGCCGGGTACTGCGCACCATCATGCTGATCCTTCCTTTCGTCGGCGCCGTTTCCATGAGCCGGATCTCCTTCCAGGCGATCGGCAAAGCGCAATACTCCTTTATCATCACAGTGATCCGGCAGCTTGCTCTCTATGTGCCTCTTCTTCTGATCCTGAATAACATCTTCGGGTTTAATGGAATGCTGTTTGCGCAGCCCATAACAGAAGCCATCATGATGATCGTCTCGGTCTGGATGCTGGTCTCTGTGATCAGGTCTGTGAAAGTTGACCCCAGGGACGGGGTCGAGGGTCCATTACCCCGACATTGAAAAATGCCCTGTTTGCGTTATAATTCTCTTAATCAGAACGTTTTATGGTGAAACACACACGACACATAGGATTGTCAAGGAGGTTTCC
>JAFOKI010000144.1 GCA_017419895.1 Eubacterium sp.
AGAAATGGGCAAGTGCGGGCTTATCTTCAACTACGACCTGCTTGGCTACGGTATAATGGCGCTTTCGACTTTTTTCACGGGGCTTTCGATGAAAGCAAAGAACAAAACGGACAAGTGGCTTAAGGCGCTTATGATGATACATGGAGTGTTCTACATAAGCTGCACGTTTATGCCGATTACGGGAATGTTCATAAAGATGACGTCCGGCGGCGACGGTATCGGCGGAAGGCTCGCTCTTGTTGCGTGGTGTGTGTATTTTCTTCCCATCGGGATACTATCTTTTCTTCATTACAGAAAAAGATGAATCATTTGCCGAAATGCCATTCCGGTACTCGTTTGCCTGCATTTTTTATACCACAGGTTTATTGACAACGCTCAAAACCCGTGTTATCATAGTGGCAAGAAAACAGAGAGGCAACCCCTCCGGAAAGGAAACAAAATGTTCAATCTTCGATTTGTCAAAACCGTAACTGAATATGAGCGTTATGATATGCTGCGTCATGATGATGACAGCTTTAATAAGGTGCGCTCATATGAGAACGGTAAAATAAAACGGTTGAACACGTCCGAATGACCTGAGTTTCAGTGATCCGAAACGTTAACCGCTTGCCTCTCATTATGGGCAAGCGGTATTTTTATGCCTGTTTAGGCGAATCATTAACGTTTCGGAGGTGAAGAAGATGACTCAGATCCCGGTTATCAATATGGTAGCGACCGGTCAAAATATTACGCGCTTACGAAAGCAAGCCGGACTCTCGGTTGCAAATTTACAGCAGATATTCGGTTTTACAACACCGCAGGCGATTTACAAGTGGCAGCGCGGCACGGCATTGCCGACGGTTGACAACTTGGTTATCTTGGCGGCTGTATTCAACACCAATATCAACAATATATTAGTTATTTCATAATTTACCGGAGCTGTCGGATTCTGCTGACAGCTTCGGAGATATACGAGGTCGTTAGTGTAACGGCAGCACGACAGTTTGTGGCACTGTTAGCACGGGTTCGACTCCCGTACTTCCTCCCACCATAAAGTACCGTAGCTCAGCAGGTCAGAGCGTTGGTTTCATAAGCCCAAGGTCATCGGTTCGATTCCGGTCGGTACTACCAAATACGGCTCGGTAGCTCAACAGAGAGGAGCACCTGACTGTCGATCAGGAGGTTGCGGGTTCGAGTCCCGTCCGAGCCGCCATCAATATTACCTAATAAATACGGCTCCTTAGTCAAATGGTTACGACGTCGGATTCTCAATCCGGAGACGCGAGTTCAATTCTCGCAGGAGCTGCCAATACGGCACCTTAGTCTAATGGTCAGGACACCGGACTTTCAATCCGGTAATGCAGAGTTCAAATCTCGCAGGTGTCACCATAAAATGCTGCGGTGATGGAATAGGCATACATCTGCGTCTCAGGAACGTGGTCTTGAGAGTTCAAATCTCTCCCGCAGTACCATATGGGTAGGTAGAGCGTAGTTGGTATCGCCCCTGACTGTAAATCAGGTTCTTAATGACAGCGTTGGTTCAAGTCCAACCCTGCCCACCACAGAAACAGCGTGCAAGTTGTGTTAGTTCACCGCTTGCACGCTGTTTGTCACAGTATAACTACTGCCGTTTCTTAATAGGAAGCAGCATTCTCGTCTGCTTTTTGTATTCGGAAAAGCCGTCCTTTGCGGCTTGCCTGTTGTCAGCCATGGGTATGCTTACCGTCAGGAACAGAATCGTGTTTGTGAGCGCTCCGGACATGAGGAACCATTTATCGGGACAGGCAACGCACACCATTGATGCAACGCCCCACCACATCAGTATCTCACCGAGATAGTTGGGATGACGGGAGTATTTCCATAAGCCGGTGCGCATGAAATTCCCGGTGCGGTTTTTGCGGTAGCGGTGCATCTGGATGTCTGCTGTCCCTTGAAGAATAACCGCTCCTATCGAGATAACAAACGGAATAAAGCAGAACAGGTTTGCCTCTGTATCGCTTTGAAAAGCATAACAAGCAGGCAGTATGCAGCCGTAAACGATCAAAGTCGGCATCAGATGTATCCCGATAAAGTTGATGACGGGATAAAACGTACCGGTCTTTTCTTTGAGCATCGTATAACGCCAGTCCTGATGATCGAGCCCTTTGAATGTATATGCCCAGTTCGCGGTCAGCCGCACACCCCAGAAGGTCACCGCAATCAGCAGCAAAATCCGCAGCAGGTCAAGTTTCTTGCCGACTGCACAAGCAAAGAGAATCACGATTGGCTGAACGCTCCAATACGGATCATAAACAGAAGCGTTTTTGAATATCACACTGAAAATAAATGTGATAACCGTTGCGGCTATGTCGGCAATAAGCAGCTTGAGCCACCACACCAATCCAAGCGCATTGTACACACAGAAACCGGCAGCGGCTGCAATAACGTAAACAAAGAATATGACGATAAAACTAACAGCGCGGTTTTCTTTTATCTTTTTCATAGGCAGTCATCCCCGATATGCTCCGACTTTTTGATTTCCCGATTCAATATTTCTTCCGAGTCATAGCCCTCAATATCGAGCATTTCCGCCTTTACCAAGTGCGTTTCCGGAATGCCGAAAAAGTTCTTTGCAAGGCTCTCGATATAGCCGTAGCTGTAGGTCGGATCATAAGGACCGCCCGCGGTGGTGACGTAGTAAAGTTCCTTCGCCTTGCATAAGCCGACGGGCATTCCGCTTTCGTCATAGGCGGAAACGATGCCGGTGACGTAGATGTTTTCGATATAGGTTTTCAGCGTCGCGGGGAAGGACAAATCCCAATACGGCGCGGCAATGACGATCTTGTCCGCATTGGCAAATTGCTTTGCATAGTCAAACATCTGGTCGCTGTAGTCGCCCTGTTCAATCAGCGCAGTGCGCTTGTTTAGCATTTCACTGTCAAGCGGCTTGAGGTTTTCTTTATAAAGATTCAGCTCCGTGAAATCACCGCCGAGCTTCTGCAAAACAGCCCGCGCCAGCCGGTCGGTTCTCGATTCTTCGCGGACGCAGCAGTTGATGTAAAGTGTCATGAAATAGTCTCCTTTATC
>JAFOKI010000145.1 GCA_017419895.1 Eubacterium sp.
GACGGTCTGACCGGGGCTCTGAAATGGGAACAGAAATGGATCGCGTCTTCCGGGGACGAGAACAGCAGCGGCGGAACGCTTGCGACGCCGCAGGTAGGCCGGGGAAACGTTTCGAATCTGGTGTTTTATTCCATGAATCTTACCGCCCTGAGCAGTATTACTTCCGTGCAGAAGGAGCCGTCCTCCCAGAATGCGGACGGGGAACAGGGGGAGCAGCCGAAGGACGCCTATACGCTTGGGGGAAAAATCGTTGCCTACAACAAACGGACGGGAGAAACGGTCTGGACGGTTGAGCAAACGGCGGATTACTGGTCCTCGCCGGTACTGGTGTATTCCGAGAGCGGACGGGGATTTCTCCTTCAGTGCGACCGTGACGGATACGTCAAACTGTACGACGCGCTGAGCGGTTCCGAGCTTTCCTCCTTCAATCTTGGCTCAAGAATCGATTCAACGCCTGCTGTATTCGGAAATTATCTGGTGGTCGGCACGCGCGGCAAGGGCGGAAACGGAGACGCGCCAAAAATCGCCTGCGTAAAGATCAATTAAGTCTTCATCTGAAAACAAGCAAATGAAAAAACCGGCAGAGCCTTCTGGAGCCCTGCCGGTATTGTTTTATGGACTTCAGTCCGTGACGCTGAAAGCGGCACAGACAACCACCCGCTATGCGGGTGGGAGACAAGAAGTTATACAAAAAAGATCACCGTTCCCGTAAGATAGTAGTGCTCAAGCTACAGTGTCGGAAGGGAAAGGTGATCAATGGCGAACAAAGAAAACAGTCTGGCGCACACAAAATGGCTGTGCAAGTACCACATAGTCTTTACACCGAAGTATAGGCGAAAAGTCATCTACAATCAATATCGGGAAAGCATAGGAGAGATATTGAGAGAGCTGTGCAGGTACAAGGGAGTAGAGATACTGGAAGGGCATCTGATGCCGGGCCATGTACATATGCTGGTCAGCATACCGCCCAAGATAGCGGTGTCGAACTTTATGGGATATCTGAAGGGGAAGAGCGCACTGATGATATTTGATAAGCACGCGAACCTGAAATACAAGTTTGGGAACAGACACTTTTGGGCGGAAGGATATTACGTGACAACAGTAGGGCTGAACGAGGCAGCGATCAGGAAATATATCCAGGACCAGGAGAAAGACGACATAGCCCTGGACAAACTGAGCGTGAAGGAGTACGAAGACCCGTTTAAACGGAAAAACGCCCCTTAAGGGGCGTAAAGTAAGATGAGACGTTGTAGCTTGAGCCTGCGAAAGCAGCGCCTTGAGACGCGAGTCGGCAACGCGGGCTTATAGCCCTAGTGCAAGCCACCCTTTTGAAGGGTGGTGCTGACTGCCCAAAATGTGCGCGTTATTCCGGATCAGCTTCTGAAGGAACCGCGCGCCGGAACAGCGTGATCAGTTTCCTCTCGAGAAACGAACAGAACTGCCGGACGTGCATCACGTTGAAAAGAAGCAGACGAAGATAATCCACTCCTGCGCATACCGCAAAAACGGCGACGGCGGAAACAATAACCGCCAGCGCCATGAGCGGCGCAGGGAGCGATGCTAAGCCCTTGAAAAGCCCGGTAAAAAGATTTCCGAAGATCAACGGGTGCACATGAAGGAGATATACGCCGAGAACAAGAGGACAGGTGAATGAGATCCAGCCTGGGTGCTTCGGGGTGAGTTTTGAAAAGAAAGCAAGAAGCAGAACCGACGCAGCCACTGTGGTGATGACCGTGTAGGAAATCATGTATTCATGATACACATATTTGTTCAGATAACCGATATCTGCGAGTTCGATGGCCCGTTTGACCGCCCAGGTTAGCGCGGCACAGGCGAAAAAGCCGATGAGGGAAGCAGGGGGACTGATCCTGTCGAGCACGGGATATTTTTTGCACGCGGCTCCAATGCCGTACATGACAGCAAGCCACAGCGGTGCGTACCCGCGGCCTGTGTGGAACAGATCCGCGCCGGTAATCGAAGGAAAAACGGAGAACAGAATCATGGCTGTGACAAACAGGTACAGAGTGAAACCTGCGCTGGAGTTTCTGATTAACGAGTTGATCGCAGGCATGAAGAAGAAGAGGCAGAAATACGCCGTTATATACCAGTATTGTCTAAAAAGGATCGGGAACGCTGAGGTGACGATTGCGTTGCCGTTGACCTGACCGGGCTTTAAAAAATGGAAAATGACTGTGATGAGAACGGAGTAAAACAGCGTTTCCATCCAGAAATACAGTATATTGGAAGGTTTGAATTTCGAGCCGTACCCGACATATCCCGAGATCAGAGCGAAACAGTCCACGCAGCAGACGAACAGTATATCCAGAATCCTTGCGGTTTCATAATTCAGGGAATGCTTAACGGTCGCTTCCAGTATCCCGCCTTGTCCGACGATATGTATCCCGACGGCAAGGAGCATGGCAACGATTCGGAACAGATCGATTCCCTGGTTGCGTTCTGACATATGAACCTCCAATCAGCTGTTGCGTTTAAGCAGGATGTTCCCCGATTTCAGAGATGCGGGTGAGAAGTCGAACATCTCACAGAAGGCGTCGGCAAATTCACCGTTTTCAAGTTCCACGTATACTGCGTCGGGCAACTTATGCCCAAACATATCATAATACTTTTTCAGGTTCGGAAGTGTATGCTCATTCAGTCCGTAGAGCCAGGCAGAGTATGAACAGATACCCAGATCCGGCATTTCAAGATACATCCAGACCGATTCGCTCAGACACAGAATATCGGAAACAAACGGATCGGCTGATATTTCCGCCGCGTCTTGTATGGATATCTGATAACGGGCGCTTCGAGCCTCTGATACGATGAGCCCTTTTTCCGAACCGGATTCCAGGAGAACGGTCTGCGTTTTCATGGATTTTTCCCAGAAGACGCTTTCATAGCGGACGATGCCCATGAAAGCAGCCTGCAGAAGCAGCAGGACCGATACGAGAACCGCAACTGCAGTTCCGAACGTTTTATGAGCCTTTAACTCTGAAGATGCTGTTATGACCAGCATCATGACGGATCCGGGAAGGGCGACTGCGGATGCGGACGCGATCGCATACAGTTCCTGATTGGATGAGCAGTGAAGCAGGAACGTGAACAGCATGCCGGGAATCCAGAGATGATAAAAGAGTTTCCTGATGTCCTGCCGGTTTGTATACAGGAAAAGGACAGCGGCCTGCATGTTCAGGGGCAGAAGAAGGAAATTCAGGAACCGGTTCGTAAGAAACAGGGAAACAAGATACGCTCCCGTAAGCAGGAAAGAGCATACAAGCAGGAAGCGTGAATAACGGGCAAGTTTCCTCTTAAAGACGAGTCCCGCCAGACAGATAAAATATCCGAGGAACACGTACTTGGATATGCTGCTGCTGAACAGAAGCGCCCTGAAATATTCAATAACGATGGCTGAGAAGCCTCTGACGGGGTGTTCGGGATCGCGGACGATATCGGACAGAAGAGCGATCAGGAAACGCGGGGTACCGGAGCGAAGAAGAAGTGCTGTCACAATC
>JAFOKI010000146.1 GCA_017419895.1 Eubacterium sp.
GGCGAGCTTATCGCTGCTTCCGAGAACATCCCTCACATCGCGTTTCCGCCCGACAAGCTGAAGGATGTTCCGAGGCGGATCTGTATCGCTATGGGACAGGAAAAAACGGCAGCTGTCAGAGCCGCCGCGTCAATGGGGATCTTTACCGATCTGATAACCGACAAATATACCGCGGAACGCATCCTCGAGGAATGCGCACCTAAGCCTGAAGACTGAAAATGGCACCTGAAAAAGCCGCCCTGCCCGATTCGACGGATCGGCGGGCGGCTTTGTTATCTAATGGTACAGCACTTAGCCTGCTTACATCATGTTGTCCTGACGCTTGATCTTCCTGGTCGTCGTCCTGACAAAGTCCTCTTTCCTTACGAATACCTTGGTCATACGCTTGTAGACTGCAAGCTCCTGATTCAGGTCTTTTATCACATTCTTCATGAGCTTGTCGAGTTCCTCGTCATCCGGCTCATGCCCAAGCTGCTCCTTGATGTAATCCATCTCGGGCAGGATCTGGACACCGACCTCTTCAATGCCGTCGTGCCTGAACGGGAATACCATAGCTTCCTCGATGTACGGGCTGAAATTGATGAAATCCTCTATTTCCTCGGGGTAGACGTTCTCGCCCGTGCCCGTAACTATCACGTTCTTCTTGCGGCCTGTGAGATAGATCCAGCCTTCCGGATCAAGGAATCCCATGTCGCCGGTGCGGAGCCAGCCGTCCTCTGTGAACACTTCCGCCGTCTCATCCGGCATATGGTAATATCCCATCATGACATTCGGTCCGCGGAAAACGATCTCGCCGATGCCGTCGGCGTCTTTGTCCTCTATGCGGATCTCACCGGTCTCGACAGTCACGCCGCACGACCCGGCCTTCCTGTAGCGCTCGCGCATCGCGCTCATCGGGGTGCCCGTGAGAAGCGGTGTGCACTCCGTCATGCCGTAACCCTGAAGCACTATAACCCCGATGTCCTCAAAGAACCTGAAAATGTTCGGATTGAGCGCCGCCGCGCCTGTAACGATGAACCGCAGCTGTCCGCCGAGCTCGTCGAGAATCGACTTGAAGAGCTTGCGGCTGATATTTATATTCATCTTGCGAAGAGTGCGGTTGATTTTCATCGCGCGCTCGAAAGTTTTTTCCTTACCCTGCTTCTTGATTCCGCGCATGACTTTACCATACACGAGCTCGAGGACTCTCGGGACCACGATGAGAACCGTGTTTCCGGCTTCCTTCATGTTCTGCGAGATATATTTGAAGCCCTCGCAGAAAGCCGTGCTCGCTCCCCTGTAAAGCACGAGCAGCATTCCGAGCGTACATTCGTATGTATGGTGGATCGGCAGGATCGAGAGCGTCTTGTCCGTCTCGAACACGTGCGCTATCCTGCAGACGTCCATGATATTGACCGTTATGTTCCGGTGACAAAGCATGACGCCCTTGGGTTTTCCGGTCGTCCCTGACGTGAACAGTATCGCGGCAAGCCTGTCCGGGTCGATCTCGTAGTCAACAAAGCCTCTGTTCCCCGCATCCAGGAGCGCTTCTCCTTCCATGAGAAGATCTCTCCAGAAAAGCGTCTCCGCTTCCGGAAGGATAGCAGTGTATTTGCTCCTGTCCTTGATACCGCTGACCGCAGGCTCCGTAAGCTCAACTCTGTCACCGTAGAATTCCATTATGACGAGCCGCTTGATCATGTCGAGTCCGGCGAGCTTCTTGCTTTCCTCTTTTGTGCAGAAAATAGTGCTGCATTCGGAAGCATTCAGAAGATTCCCGATCTCCGGACCGGATAGTTCTTTGTCTATGGGAACTGCAATACTTCCCCCATTCATGACAGCGAGGTAAGTGACGATCCACTCATAGCAGCCCTGACCCATGATCGCAACAGGTTTTTCACTGAGACCCATCTCGTTCAGCTTGGTACCGATCGCATCGACATCCCTGTCGAGAAGCGTGTATGTAATGGGAAGATACTCCCCCCCTTTCACTTTTTTTACCCAAAAGGCCGCATTATTGGGATAAAGCTCCCTGCTCCCTTTCAAAAGGTCTTTCAATGTCACCATATCCCTGAGATCGGTGTACCAGTATCTGCTTAAATCGCTCATCACTATTTCCCCTCTGTAAATGCATACCTTAATGACAGCGCGGCGTACCGGCTTGGCTAAAAAAGCATTGCCCCGCAGCGCATCTGCGGTAAATAACTACGCTATTTTTATTTTAACATACTATGAGGATATGCTCAAATATCGAACGTTTCTTGATGCAGTCCTAACATTGCTCATCCGGCGAATGAGCTAACAATGCCCATCCGGCGGCAGCACGATCCCGATATCGGTATTCACCAGCCGGCCAATGAGCTCATCTGCCCGTCCGCGGAAAAATCCGGTCTTGAGAAAACCGATCGACACTGTGAGATCGCTCGCCACCGCGAGTTCGGCTTCGCCCGTATCGCCGTTCATACCGCTGTTGATATCGACGGATATCACAAAAGCGCCCGCCCGCCTTGCCTCATTGATCGCGGCAATCGCGTCCGATATAGGTGCGCGCGGGAAGCCTTTGAAGCCGGTCCCGAGCATGCAGTCGACGATCGCACCGCAGCGCGAGAGATCCGTGACTGCGGGCTCGAACGGTCTGCACCAGATCCCTGCAGCCACACACTTTTCATAGTAGTACCTGCCATCCTCCGAGAACTTGCTTGACGTCATGAATACATCCGCCTCGCATCCGTGATCTTTCAGGATAAGCGCCAGCGCGTAACCGTCTCCGCCGTTGTTCCC
>JAFOKI010000147.1 GCA_017419895.1 Eubacterium sp.
ATCACAATATGCAAAAATCATACGGCGCGTATACAATTTGAGTTGTAAGAGCGCCGTATATTTGATATAATTATTAAACTGTGAAGAGTTGCGGACAACGTAATTATTAGGGATAATCACGGCTTTGCCGCATATTATATTATTTCAGGAGGTAACACCTATGGCCACGAAAAGCTACACCAGCGAAATGATCAGAAACGTCGCGCTGCTTGGACACGGAGGCTGCGGTAAGACGACATTTCTTGAGTCTGCGCTGCTTGCGACCGGCGTGACTACCAAACTCGGAAAAGTCGAGGATGGAAACACTGTATCAGACTACGACAAAATGGAAATCGAGAAGGGATTCTCCATCAATACGTCGATAGTTCCGATCGAATGGAAAAATCACAAGATCAATTTCATCGATACACCGGGATATCCCGATTTCGTCGGTGAAGTAAACGCGGCCCTTCGCGTTGCAGGAGCTGCAGTCATCATGGTAGATGCAGGCCCGGGAATCCAGGTCGGTACGGAAAAAGCCTGGAAATCCGCTGAAAAATACGGAACACCGAGAATCGTCGTCATCAACAAACGTGACAAGGACGAATACGATCCCGACGCGATGATGGACGCTCTCAGAGATAAGTTCGGAACGGCGCTCGTAGCACTTAACTGGCCACTTGAAGGTGACATCGATGACGATCTGATGGAAGCTATCGCGAGCTCCGACGATGAACTCATGGAAAAATTCTTCGAGGGAGAAGAGTTCACTGACGAAGAGATCAAGAAAGGTCTCGTAGGCGGAATCTCGGAAGGAACTATCGTTCCGGTATTCGCGGAGCCAATCGGCATCAGCAAAGGTATCGAAGGATTCCTCGACATGCTCGTTGCATGCGTTCCCAGCCCGGTTCAGCACGCTCCATACGCCGCCAAGAACGACGCTGGAGACGATATTGAGGTCGAGCCCACCGCTGATTCCATGTCGGCATTCATTTTCAAGACTATCGTCGACCCGTTCGTTGGAAAAATTTCGGTCATGAAAGTCGCTACCGGCAAACTGAACTCCGGTGACGAAGTTTACAACGTCAGAACAGGCAAATCCGAAAGAATCGGCAAGCTCTTCACATTGAGAGGAAAGAGCCAGAGCGAAATCGCTACCGCGGTTATGGGCGACCTCGTTGCGGTTGCGAAACTCCAGAACGGAAAAACAGGCGACACGCTCTGCACAAAAGACAACGTGGTAGAATATGCTACTGTCGAATATCCGGCACCGTGCTACTACATAGCCATTGCTCCGAAAGACAAGAACGACGAAGAAAAGATGGGAACAGGTCTCTCGAGACTTGCTGAAGAAGATCCCTCATTCTCGGTCACACGTAATCCGGAGACACACCAGACGCTTCTCGGCGGACAGGGCGACATGCAGCTCTCCGTCATCATAGCTAAACTGAAAGACCGTTTCGGAGTTGAAGTAAACGTGATCCCGCAGAAGATCGCTTATAGAGAGACGATCAAGGGCAATTCCGACGTCCAGGGCAAACATAAGAAACAGTCCGGCGGCGCGGGTCAGTACGGTGACGTTCATATCAGATTCTCCCCGTCTGCGGAAGAGTTCGAATTCTCTGAGGAGATCTTCGGCGGAGCCATCCCCAAGAACTACATTCCGGCAGTTGAAAAGGGTCTCCGTGAGAGCATGGAAAACGGTCCTCTCGCAGGCTGCAAGTGCACGGGAATCAAAGCCGTTCTTTACGACGGATCGTATCATGACGTAGACTCGAACGAAGTATCGTTCAAGATCGCTGCTTCCCTCGCGTTCAAGAAAGGTATCAAAGAGGCTAAACCGGTCCTCCTCGAGCCGATCATGCGCATGGAGATCACAGTACCGAGCGATTATACCGGAGCGGTCATGGGCGATATCACAAAGCGCCGCGGTCAGATAATGGGTATGGAACCGCTCGCGAGCGGCGACCAGAAGCTCATCGCTGAAGCTCCGCAGGCTGAGCTGTTCGACTATGCTCTCGGACTCAGAGCTATGACACAGGGAAGAGGAAGCTTCGTTATGGACTTCGAAAGATACGGAGAAGTTCCCAAGAACCTCGCCGACAAGATCATCGCCGATCATGAGGCAGAAGAAGATAAATAGAGATGAAGGGCTGAGGCGCATGTCGCTTTAGACCAAATCGCAACTACGCGCACATGCCCGCTTGCATATATTGCGGGCTGTGCGCTTGCTTTTTAAAAAGGGGAAAACATGGCTAAAAAACCACAGACAGTTTGGATATGCCAGGAATGCGGATATGAGTCTCCCAAGTATATGGGAAGATGCATATGCGGAGCATGGAATTCTTTTGTAGAAGAAAAAGTGCTTCCGGCGCCCCAGGAGGACACCAGAAGGCGGACCGCCGGCCGGGCCGCCGGGCGGTCGTCACGCCCGATCCCTTTGAAAAGCGTGACGTCCGCCGATCGCGGTCGGATCCCGACCGCGATCCGAGAACTCGACAGAGTTCTCGGCGGCGGGCTTGTGAAGGGCTCGCTGACTTTGATATCGGGCGAACCCGGGATCGGCAAGTCGACTTTGATAATACAGGCGGCAGCTGAGATCGCAAGAAGCTTCGGAACCGTCCTCTACGTCTCAGGGGAAGAGTCCGAGGAGCAGATCAAGATGCGCGCGGACAGGGTTTGTTCGGGTATTCCCGACAGCCTGCTTGTGATGTCAGAGACCAATATAGACAATGTGCTTACTGTCGCTGAAGACATCAAACCGGTTTTCCTCATAGTCGATTCAATTCAGACCATGTACACCGATCAGCTCGATTCCGCACCGGGAAGCGTCTCACAGGTCAGGGCATGCGTCGGGATACTCATGAAGATAGGCAAAACCAATGATATCCCGATATTCATAGTCGCGCATGTTACCAAGAGCGGCGACCTCGCCGGCCCCAAGATCGTTGAGCATCTGGTCGACTGCGTTCTCAGCTTTTCGGGCGAACGCGACCACGAGATCAGGATACTGAGAGCGTTCAAAAACAGATTCGGAACGACGAGCGAGATCGGCGCCTTCCGCATGGAAAACGAGGGCATGATCGGGATAGAAGACCTGTCAGGAACATTCCTCGAAAACCCGGACGAACAGCAGGAGGGCTCGGTAGTCACCGCTGTTTACGAAGGCAGCCGTCCCGTGCTTCTCGAGATCCAGGCTCTCACGGCCCAGGCAAACGTCGGATTCCCGAGACGCACAGCCGTGGGTATAGACTATCAGAGACTCAACATGATACTTGCCGTCCTTGAAAAACGCGCGGGTATCCCGGTCAGCACAGAAGACGTATACGCGAATGTGGTCGGAGGGCTCAAGCCTGACAGCACGTCGGTAGACCTCGGAGTCGCGCTTGCGGTCTACTCATCCGTACGGAGGATCAAACCCGCGGCGGGCATGATCGCGATAGGTGAGGTGGGTCTCACAGGCGGACTCAGGTCTGTACAGAATGCTGATAAAATCGCTGTGGAAGCAGCCAAACTCGGCTACACCAAAATACTAATGCCAAAGAAAAATGCGGAGCGTATCAAGAACGTTCCCAAGGGTTGTAAAATAGTCGGACTTAAAGACATCATAGACGCTGTCGAAGCGTTCAAGTACTAGCAGCATTTCAGAGGTAATGCAATCATGAAAAATAAGTGGATCGCTGTTTTACTGATACTTATACTTTCCGTAAGCCTTGCCGCATGCGGATCAAAACAGGCACCCGGCCGGAATTCCGCATCAACAGCTTCTGCCGCGTCAGGTTCCGCTTCGGACGAAGCGTCGGTTCCTGGTTCCGGGGAGAGTTCGGATTCTGAACCGGGAGCTGACGAAGAACTGGATGCGCGCGTAAGCGAGATACTTTCCGGGATGACCACGGAGCAGAAATTGGCGCAGATGATGATAGTCGCGCTGAGATCCGATCCGGAGAACACTTACACAACGACGGAACTCACGCCGGAATATGTAGATTTTCTTAAAAAATACGATTTTGGAGGCATGATACTGTTCCAGGGGAACATCGTGGACGCCGAACAGACAGTTACGCTGATCAGGGACTGCCAGGATGCGGTAATGAAATCCGACCTGCGCATCCCGATGCTGGTGGGCGTGGACCAGGAGGGCGGACTTGTGAACCGCGTGACCTTCGGTACGGTGACTCCCGGAAATATGGCCCTCGGGGCAGCGGATGATACGGATCTTACCGAGGATAGCGCGGAGATCCTGAGCCGGGAGCTTAGCGTCCTTGGTTTCAATATGGATTTTGCGCCGGATTCCGACGTGAACAGCAATCCGAACAATCCTATCATCGGTGTGCGCTCTTTCTCGGATGATCCGGATATCACCGCGAAGCATACGGCTGCCTTTGTCAGCGGTCTGCACAGGAATCATGTCACCGCGGTCCTGAAGCATTTTCCCGGCCATGGGAATGTGGGAGAAGACAGCCATACACATCTTCCGGCTTCCGATTACACATTGGAGGAACTCAGGGCCTGCGATCTGATACCGTTCAAGGCGGGGATAGAAGCAGGCACGGATATGATAATGACGGCGCATATCCAATATCCAAAAATCGAAAAAGAAACATATTCGTCAGGATGGGACGGAGAGGACATAAGTCTTCCGGCAACACTCTCCCATACCATAATAACGGGTCTTTTGAGAGAGGAAATGGGATATGACGGGATCATTGTCACGGATTCCATGGGGATGGATGCCATCGCCGAGCATTTCGACAAGACAGACGCGGCAGTGCTTGCGATCAATGCCGGAGTCGATATGCTGCTTTGTCCCGTCGACCTCTATCAGGGCGGATATATCGATACATTCCCGGATATGGACTCGTATATGGAGAAACTGATGGAGCGTGTAGAAGCGGGCGACATAAAAACAGAAGAACTGGATGATTCAGTTTCACGTATAATCAGGCTCAAACTGAAAAAAGGCATTATCGACGAACCGTTCTCAGAGACTTTGGACGAGCAGATAGAGAGCGCAGATGTAACTGTCGGCTGCGCGGAACACTGTGAGAAAGAATGGATGATTGCTGAGCGCGGCTTGACCTTGCTCAAGAACAAAGGAGAGATGCTCCCTCTGGACGGGACCGATGGCAGGCACACCTTGATTCTGGTGCCGGGTGAGTATTTCATGCCAACGATCGAGTATGTGAAGGAGCGCCTGGAGTCCGATACTCTCCTGGACGTTGATTCCGTGACGGCGCTCAACTACAGTGATATGTGGTCGGGAAACTGGGAACTCGAAGAAGCGCTGAGTGAAGCAGACAATGTACTGATACTGTCAGATGAAACGGAAAAGAATGAGCTCGTAAGCAGTGTGATCGAGCAGATGCATGAGAAAAACGGCAAGGCAGCCCTTCTCAGTCTCAATCTTCCTTATGACGCAGCCTGCTATCCTGAGGCAGACGCGATCATGTGCGCGTATAACGCGTACGGCACAACTTATGACCAGGACGGAGAAGGTCCGTTCAGTCTCAATGTTGCGGCATGCATGTGCGCGGCTTTCGAAGAGTCGGTGCCCAGGGGAACGCTTCCTGTAAACGTGCCGAAACTTAAGGAAGACGAAAACGGGGAACCGGTCTATTCGGACGAGATACTGTTTGAAAGAGGCTTTGGTCTGAAAAACTGGGAGTAGAGCGTTCAGCCGGCGATGCCGGTGGTACGGCTTTGTGAGAATACAGCTGCGGCGCACCCGGCTCCGCAGCGCATGACAGAATAAAAAACTGCGGAGCATCAAAGCCCCGCAGTTTTTTTTATGACTGATTTTACTGATTTTATTTTCCGGAAGTCTTAAGGACGTCGCGGATCTTGTGCTGCACCATCAGACGGATAGCGTCACGGCCCGGGCCGAGATATTTGCGCGGGTCAAACTCTTCCGGATGATCCTGGAGGACTTGACGGATGGAAGCTGTCATGGCAAGACGGAGGTCTGTGTCGACGTTTACTTTGCAGACGCCGTGCTTGGTTGCTTCGGTGATCATGTCTTCGGGAACGCCCTGGGCTCCGGGGACCTGTCCGCCGTATTTGTTGCAGAGTTCAACGAACTCCTGCGGAACGGAGGAAGCTCCGTGAAGAACGAGCGGGGTGTTCGGGATCAGCGCGTGGATCTTCTTGAGACGTTCAAAATCGAGGTACGGCGTGCCTTTGAATTTGTAAGCGCCGTGGCTTGTTCCGATAGCGATCGCGAGCGAGTCGACTCCTGTCTTTTCGACGAATTCAGCGGCTTCTTCAGGAACCGTGAATGTGGCGTCGCGCGCGCTGACATTGACAGCGTCTTCGATGCCCGCGAGTTTGCCGAGCTCGGCTTCTACGACAACACCGTGGTCGTGAGCGTATTCAACTACACGTTTGGTGAGTTTGATGTTTTCCTCAAACGGATACTTGGAACCGTCGATCATTACTGACGTAAAACCGTCGTCAACGCAGGATTTGCAAATCTCGAAATCCGCGCCGTGGTCGAGATGAAGTGCCGCATTGATGCCGCTGTCTTCTATCGCAGCCTCGACCAGCTTGCGTAGATAAGCGGGTTTGGCGTATTTTCTGGCGCCTGCCGATACCTGAAGAATGACCGGCGCGTTTTCTGCCTGGGCAGCTTCGGCTATGCCCTGCACGATCTCCATATTATTTACGTTGAACGCACCAATTGCATAATCGTTGACCAGCGCTTTTTCAAACATTTCCTTTGTTGTAAC
>JAFOKI010000148.1 GCA_017419895.1 Eubacterium sp.
GGTTTGTTGTAAGCGGTCATCTCGCCGTTGTAATTTGCTTCTATGGTGAATGGGGAATAAATACCGGTGACTCCGGACATAGAGAACGGCCTGGACACGATGATCCTTTTCGGTATGGGATAATAACCGCTGAGTCTGGGATATTCGGTACCGAGTTTTGTCATGGCGCTGACAGCGGCTTCCGCAAGGTTTTCATCATCGGGGTATGTAAAGGTGCCGGAGTCTTTGCCGGCGTCAGAACTCTCTTTAAGTTTCCCAACAACAAAGCCGCAGTAATCCTCCAGCAGCTCGAGTTTTTCATTTGAGTCGACAGGCTGTGTGATCGCAGTCAGACTTGCCGGATCCACGAACGGCGTGTTGTAATAATTGACGCCGCAGTTCGCCGCATAGAGGAAAAGCAGAAGCGATGCCAAAAACAGCACGTGCTTGACGAATGTCAGCAGGCTGTGGATGTTCAGCAGAAAGTCAATGATAAGCAGGATCGCGAGCAGGAGCACCATACCCTCCGCGACGGAAAAAGAAACGATCCCGCAAAGCCGCCCGAGCGTGCTTTCGAGGAGCGGATAGACATTCGTACTGTAGAACGGGGCAAATCCCGGAACTTTACGCGCGAGTACAAGAAGCGCTGCTCCTGCCGCAAACAGGAGCAGAGTGAGTATGATCATTATGGGGGATTTTCTGCGGTCGTTCTTTCTCATGGGATAAGTGATCAAATTGCATGAACTGCACCGTTCAATCACTGCGGCAAAGCATGGATCCGGTTATTCTTCCGGATCTACTATGATATAGTTCTCCAGCAGGTCGATTTTTTTAACGGACGCTTTTATGCTGCGCCTTATTCCCATGATGTCGGTCAGGGTGAGTTCGCCGCCGTCAAAACCAATGTCCGCGATGTTCCTGAACATCAGATTGCTGTCTGATACTTCTTTTTTGTATACGTTAGAAAGACACATACAGGTACCTCATTTCGTCAGTATCTTAAGCGCTGCGGCTAGTTTTGCGTTACTGCTCTCGATATCGGAGACCGCCTGGTGAAGCAGGTCGGACGCCTCGCCGGTCAGTCCGTGCGCGAGGTCATGGAGCTCTTCAGCGTGGTGAGTATTATGATCAAGCATATATTTAAGCAAGGCAAGACGTTCTTCTTCGGAAGCGGGCTGCATGGCCGTACGCGTGTGGGTGTGCGTATGTTTGTGATCGTGTGTATGCTCCGTCATGGCTTTTTCCTCCCATGCGTTTACTTATTTTTCTAGGCAGATGTGGTCACATTCCGGTAGGGTGGACCGCCTGTTTTTCTTCTGTGAAGAGTCTATAATTTTTGCGCAATTTCGTCAAATTATTTGTAGCGTGAATTGACTTTGTTTGTATACAAAGTTAAAATAATAACAGCAGACAAACATCCCCCATAGAGGGATTTTTGCGCTTTAAAGCGCTAAAATGGTGGGTTTGCAGCGATTCTGCCAATAGCGGCAAACGGAATTGCATACGAATAGTATACCGAGCGTACGAACGCGGAACAGTGAAAAGGAGATGAGCGGATGCGTGACCTAAAACATCTGATTTATTTTGAGGATCTTCTTCAGGAGGCGTACAACGACCTTGTGCGGCAAGCCAAGGATGACGGAAAATTGGCGCTCGGATATACCTGCTACTTCATGCCGGAAGTCCTTTTGGACCTTCCGGGATGTTTCAGTTCCAGGCTCAGGGCGCCGCGATGTTCCTCGCCTGATATCGCCACATATTACATGTCGAACAGGACATGTCATTACGGAAGAGCTTTGTTCGAAAGAGCGCTGGAAGGCGGATTCAATTACCTCGACGCGGATCTCGCGACAGAGACATGTACGGTGACATGCCGCTTCCAGGAACATCTCGAGAGGATGCCTGACGTAATCAACAACGAGAAATTCAAGGTATCGTTTACAGACGTTCCGTTCAAAAAGAATGAAAACAGCATAGTACATTACCAGAAACAGCTTCAGGTGCATGTACTTGATTTTCTCAGAGACAATTACGGAGTCGATACGTCGGATGAAGCGATACTCGAAGCGATCGAAAGACACAATGAGATCTGCGATCTCGTAAGAGCGATCGGCGACTTCAGGAAACTCGATAATCCCACTATCACAGGTTATGAATTCGCGGTCATAAATCTCGTTACGCTCGCATGTCCCAAATATCTTATTATAGACAAACTCAGGGAAACTCTCGAAGAACTGAAAACCAGGGAACCCGATGACAAGCCGCAGTTCCGCTGCAAAGTTCTCCTCGCCGGTTCCGAAAACGACGACCCTGATTTCATCAAACTTATCGAAAGCTGCGGTGCGCTCGTGGTCTGCGACAGATACTGCTACGGGGCAGTGGAGGCCAGACAGAGGATCGAGATCCTGCCGGGTGAAACTCCTCTCAGGGCTATCGCGCGCCATTATCTTCTCACGAGCCAGTGCACCAGATTCATGGAACAGGATGAGATGCGTCACCGCAAAAAATACATTGCGGATCTCGCTAAAGAATACAAAGCAGACGGCATTATCGTCGCTTCCAATAAGTTCTGCGAATACTGGAGCTATGAGAGGATGATAGATACGATCATTCTCAAGCGCGACTACGGATATCCGGTATGTTCGATCGAGAAAGAGTACATCAATACAGCTTCCGGACAGCTCAGAACAAGATTCCAGGCTTTCGTCGAAAGTATTGAGATCAAGAAAATACAGGAGGCCGCCAAATGAAAAAGCCAGACCTCAAAAAAATAAAAGATAAAATCAAGGATGTGGATCTCAAAAAACTAAAAAGAGATTTCCTCTACGGTAAACCACATGGCGAGAGACGTCTCGGCGATCTTTACATCCCGAAATCACATCTGTACAAGCACAGAGAGTGGCGTGGACTCAAGGACACCATGTACTATTTCAACAATATCTGGCTGTACAACTATGGGATGATGTTATACGACATCATGCGCTACGGCGGACCGGTGAGGGCTTTGAAGGGCATATGGCGTTACCGCTGGATGGGTCAGACATACCTTCCGGTAATGCACTGGTTCGACAGAGGACTTGAAGGTCTGAGGGGAGAGGCTCTCAGGGCATCCGCATGGCACTACAGGGCGATGACCAATGAGACGATCCGTCAGTTCATGCGTATGTTCAGCGCCGATCAGTATACGGGCGGCAACAAAGCTTTGTACAACAAAACTATCGCTCACGACGAAACAGTATGGGGCGGCGTGTTCTATCCGTACAGAGACCAGCTGGACGACGTTCCGCTTCAGATGATACCGTATTTCGTCACCTGCCATGTCAACAATCATACAGTTCTCAACTATATCGATGCCACGCAGTCTCTCGGGCTTCCGGGCGACCCGTGCCCGATGTGCCAGGCTGAGTGCGGACTCATGATCCAGGACGATCTCCCCGATTATTTCCCGGCGTTCATTACTTCCAACGAAGCGTGTGACGGTTCCGTAGCGACTTCGATCATTCAGGACTGGATGATAAACAAACCTCTCTACGCGATGCCGCAGCCGATGCAGTTCGACGATCCGCTGGTACAGGAGCACTGCGCTGTCGAGATTGAAGGCGCGTTCCGTTTCATAGAATCTCAGATGGGTGTCGAGTTCCACTGGGCTGAACTCGTCAAACAGATCGAAGAGCAGAACGAGCTGCAGAGGTTCGAGTGGGAGAAATGGGACGTTGCGGCAAATACCCCGTATTATCCGATCAACGGCGTCGCACAAGCCCTTTACAGAATATACCAGACCCA
>JAFOKI010000149.1 GCA_017419895.1 Eubacterium sp.
CAAGATCCATCATCATGCCTTCCCTCCTTTCTGTATCTTTTTGATCTCGAGAGATTCAACAAAGGCCTGGAACCTCGTTCTGAGCTGTCCGGAAGACTTGGCGTTGTACGGTCTGTCTATAGAGAGGACCGGCCAGCCTTTTTCGGTGCTCATGATGTATGATACGAGGGCTCTTTCGAATCCCCAGAAATCACAGAATTTCATCTGTTCATAGATTATTCCGTCTGCCCTGAACTCTTTTGCGAGCCTGTCCGCGGTCTCACGTCTCTGGGCGACTTTTTCATCCGAAATATATCTCGCGCATTCGGAAAGTTCCATGTATCTCCTGCAGATCTGGTCAAGCGCGGGTTCGTCATCCGTCAGCTCGATCACTTCGCGTCCCGGGGTCGATCCGAAGCAGTGACGGTCGGAAACGACTCTCGCTCCGCACTCTTCGATCAGCTTTGTGAAACCGGGATCGTCTATTTCGCTTCCGACTATCGCGACGCGCGCGCGGAACGCGGGCTTCTCGTCCGGTTCCCTGGTCCTAAGCTCTTCCAGTGTCTCCCTGAGATACGGGAGTATCAGGCGTTTCGGACATGTGTAGCTGACAAGGTTCAGGATATGGAACTCATAGCCCGTGATCACCGGATTGTCGGCTTTTCTCATTTCTCCGATCTCGGAAATGATCGAACATACCTCGTTGTGTTCAGCAACAGCCTTTCTGATGGAAGCGTCGGACACATCCACACCGTAGTGCTCGTGCATCACATCGAGCAGACGGATCTGCATCTGTTTGATGTACGAGCGCACCGTATAGTCTTCGATTTTATACGGCATGTCGGTATGTGTCACGAAAAAGCTCGGCTTCTCGTTCATCTTGAGAATCTCGAAGTGCTCGTAGAATCTGTTCATCATCGAGCAGGCGTCGACACCCGCGAGACCATCCAGGAAGTTGTAACCTCCTTCTATGCCTCTCTCCACCAGCGCTCTTGCGAATTCACAGGTGTAGTTCGACATATAGTAAGTCGCGATGTCTATAGAACCCGTCCTCGGGGCTCTGAGACGAACGGAGAAGCAGTTGTCTACGTTCAGAAGGACCTCGGGAATGTGATAACACGTGTAGCCTATCGCAAGGCCTCCCTCAGCCTGCGCCTGTTTCACGAGATCGTTATCAGCGTTCTCGAGCAGATCCTCGAAGTAGATAAGATGCTTCAGATCTTTCAAATGGATACCTCCCTCCTGTTAAATGATCTCAAGTTTTTCAAGAGCTTCCCTCGCCCCTTTCATGACCGGAGCATCCTCGGGAAGATCGAATACACTCAAACCTTTTATGTCATTGTTCGCGTGCTCTTTGTCGACTTTTATGTAAGCGAGTATAGGCACGTCTTTTATGTGTATGTACTGCAGCATTTCCGGGTCATCCAATCTGTTGACAATTGCGCCGCAGCGCTCGTACATAACCATTTCATCTGCGACACGCTTGATGGTCTCAGCGACCTGCGTGCCTTTTCTGCTGGGATCCGTTATCAGCACGAGATGCGTGACCTTCTCCATCACGCGGCGGCTGATCTGCTCGATCCCCGCTTCTCCGTCGATCACCACATAGTCGAAATCGCCCGCGAGCAGGCTGATGACTTCCTTAAGATACGCGTTCACCTTGCAGTAGCAGCCGGCGCCTTCGGGTCTGCCTATCGCGAGGAACGAGAAAGCCCGCTCTTCTATCAGCGAGTCTATAATGCGGTATCTCGCTTCCGAGAGCATCTCGATCGCTTCTTTCGGCCTGTCGTTCTCGACGCTCGTGACGATACCTTTTCTGATATCATCAAGTGTTGTCACAACATCTACTCCGAGAGCCGTAGAAAGTCCTATCGCCGGGTCTGCGTCGATAGCGAGTATTCTTGCCTCAGGCTTGCATTCCGCAAGTATCCTTACAAAGGCGGCAGAGATCGATGTTTTCCCGACACCACCCTTACCGGAGACAGCTATTATTGTTGTTTTGTTATCCAAATCATCACACTCCTTACCACAGGCTGCACAGGAGATCGGTGTATCCCGAGGGGTCTTCTATGGGGAGCCCTGCTATCAGCAGCGCCTGATTATACAGTATCTCACAGTATTTCTCGGCTTTTTCAGGCGATACGGTCATTGCGGTGTCTATCGCCCTGAACGCGGGATGCGAGACGTTTACCTCAAGTATTCTTTTTGCTTTTACCGGGATGTTCTGACCGACGGTCTTGAAATACCTTTCCATCTCAAAGCTTATCCCGTCACCGCTTGACAAGCACACCGGGTGCGATTTGAGCTTGGATGACGCAACGACCTCATCTACTCTGCCTTCGAGCACTTTTTTGATGAAATCGAGTCCAGCCTGTGAAAGTTCGCTGCCTTTCACGCCGTCTTTGCTGCCAAGGCCGAGGTCACCGTCAAGCGCTGACCTGAACGGTTTCTCATGATAGTTCCTGAACATGTCAGCGATGAACTCGTCCATCTTGTCGGTCATATAGAGGATCTCGTAGCCGCCTTCCTTCAGCACCTCCGTCTGCGGGAGTCTGTCGATGGTTTCAACGGTCTCGCCGGTCGCGAAGTAAATGTACTTCTGGTCCTCCTTCATCCTGCTCTCGTATTCGCTCAGCAGTACCGGTTTCTTCTCGATATCTGACCAGAACAGCAGAAGATCCTGGAGTTCTTCCTTCTTAGCGCCGTAATCCTCCAGTGCGGAAAGTTTGATCTGTCTCCCGAAATTGGCGAAGAATTTCTCGTACCCTTCCCTGTCGTCCTTAAGCATCTTGTCGAGCTCGCCTCTGATTTTTTTCTCCAGATGATTTCCAATCAGTTTGAGCTGCCTGTCGTGCTGCAGCATCTCGCGGGAAATATTGAGCGACAGATCCGGCGAATCCACGACTCCGCGGACAAAATTGAAATATTCCGGAAGCAGATCCTTGCAGTCCTCCATGATCAGTATCCCCGAGCTGTAAAGCCTGAGGCCGGGACGGTAATCGTCCGTGAAATAATCCTTTGGCGCTTTCGCCGGGATGAAAAGGAGCGCGTCGTAGCTGACCCGTCCGTCCACCGATATCGGAAGGCATCTCTGCGGCGCCTCAAGGTCCGTGAATGTGTCGCAGTAGAACCTGTCATACTCTTCCTTTTCGACCTCGGACTTCTTGCGCTTCCAGATCGGGACCATTGAGTTCAGAGTCTCATATTCATATACCTCTTCGAATTTAGGCTCTTCAGGCGTGCTGTCCTTTGCGGGTACAGGATGCGGCAGATACATCTTGATCGGAAATCTCACAAAGTCCGAATACTTCTTGACAAGTTTGTATATCGGGTATTCCCTGACGTATCTGCTGTATTCGTCGGCTTCCTCACCGTCCGGCCTGATGTGCATTATGACATCGGTCCCGCATTTATCGCGCTCAGCCGGCTCGATGATGTAACCGTCGGCATTGTCGGAGCTCCAGCGGTAAGCTTTGTCCTCTCCAAACCTTCTGCTCACGACGTCGATGTGGTCGGAAACCATGAACGCCGAATAGAACCCCACGCCGAACTGACCGATTATATCGGCTGCCGAGGCTCCATCCTGCTCTTCCGTTTCTTTAAGTTTTTCCTTGAACTCGGAGCTTCCGCTGA
>JAFOKI010000002.1 GCA_017419895.1 Eubacterium sp.
CAAAAGTACTCTATGAGAAAGAAAAAGAGATCGGACATCCGATTTACCTGATTTCGGACGAGCCTTACCGTGAACTCGTTTACACGGACGAAGAAGTACCGTTCGTTCCCGCGTATTACAAGAACACTTTGATCGCATATTCCTGGAGCAAGTCGCTTTCGCTTCCGGGCGAGCGTATCGGATATGTCGCGATCCCGGACGAATCCGATGAAGCGGAGGAATTCATACAGGCTGTGACTATCGCGAACCGCGTGACGGGATCGGTGAACGCACCGTCGCTCATGCAGCTTGCAGTTGCGAGATGCCTGGACGAGAAGGTGGATGTCGACTATTACAGAAGAAACGCGGAAGATCTCTATAAGATCGTTACTGACGCGGGATTCGAGTGCGTGAAACCGCAAGGCGCGTTCTATCTCTGGATGAAGTCTCCCGTCGAGAATGAGAAGGAATTCGTCCAGGCGGGAAAAGAGTTCCATATCATTATGGTCCCCGGTTCGTCCTTCGCGGGACCCGGTAACGTCAGACTGTCATTCTGCGTGAGCCACGAGATGATCGAGAGATCGAGAGACGCTTTCATGGCGCTCGGAAAGAAATATTTCGGATAAAATGCCCGGATTCAAACTGCATTCTGAATACAAACCTACGGGCGATCAGCCGCAGGCTATCGAGAGTCTGGTACGCGGTTTCCGGGAGGGGAAGCGTGCCCAGACTCTTCTTGGCGTGACAGGCTCAGGCAAGACATTCACCATGGCGAATGTCATAGAGCAGCTTCAGCGGCCGACTCTCATAATATCTCACAACAAGACTCTCGCAGCGCAGCTTCACGGTGAGATGAAAGAGTTCTTTCCGGAGAACGCGGTCGAATACTTTGTATCGTACTATGACTCTTATCAGCCTGAGGCATATGTGCCTTCGACGGATACGTACATTGAAAAAGACTCGGATATCAACGACGAGATCGAGAAACTGAGACACAGTGCAACAGCGGCTTTGTTCGAAAGAAGAGACGTAGTCATAGTTGCGAGCGTGTCGTGCATATACGGCCTGGGCAGTCCGTTCGACTATGAGAACCAGATGCTGTCGCTTAGGCCCGGTATGGAGAAACCCAGAAAAGACATACTTCGCAGGCTCGTAGATATACAATATACGAGAAACGACATGGCGTTCGAACGCGGAACGTTCAGGGTCAGAGGAGATACGATAGACATTTATCCCGCCGGCGGTGATTCAGCGGTCAGGGTCGAAATGTTCGGCGATGAAATCGACACGATCAAGGAAATGAATCCGCTCACGGGCGAGATACTTGGCGCGAGAAACCATATCGCTATCTATCCGGCTTCGCACTACGTAACGTCCCCGGAGAATCTTGAACGCGCTCTCGGCACCATCGAAGAAGAACTTGAGGAACGCATCGAATGGTTCAAGAGCCGTGGAAAACTCCTCGAGGCGCAGCGGATCGAACAGCGTACGAGATACGATATGGAGATGCTGAGAGAGATCGGCATGTGCAAGGGTATAGAGAACTACACGAGACATCTGTCGGGGTTCGCTCCGGGCGAGAAGCCGTACACTCTCATAGATTATTTCCCCAAGGATTTCATTATCATAATAGACGAATCCCACGCCATGCTTCCGCAGCTCCATGCGATGTATCACGGGAACCTTTCAAGAAAACAGTCGCTCGTGGATTACGGATTCAGGCTGCCGTCGGCGCTCGACAACAGGCCGCTTAAATTCGAGGAATTCCAGGGGCTTGTGAATCAGATCATGTATGTAAGCGCGACTCCTGCGGAGTATGAGAGGAGAGAGTCGGGAGGCATTACTGCCGAGCAGATCATAAGGCCGACAGGGCTTCTCGATCCGCCGATAACCGTGCGTCCCACGGAGGGGCAGATAGACGATCTGATAGGGGAGATACACGAGGTGACAGCGAAAGGTGAAAGAGCCTTTGTTACGACGCTCACAAAGAAAATGGCGGAGAGTCTGACTGATTATCTTCTCGGAGCGGGAATAAAAGCCAAATATCTGCATTCCGACATCGATACACTCGAAAGAATGGAGATAATCAGAGATCTAAGACTCGGCGAATTCGATGTACTTGTTGGCATCAACCTTCTGAGAGAGGGACTTGATATCCCGGAGGTTGCGCTCGTTGCCATACTTGACGCGGACAAAGAAGGCTTCCTCAGGACGGAGACTTCGCTTATCCAGACTATCGGAAGGGCGGCCAGGAATGTCGACGGAAAGGTCATCATGTACGCCGACTATATCAGCAAAGCCATGAGGACCGCGATAGACGAGACCGACAGGCGCCGTAAGGTCCAGCAGGCGTACAATGAAGAACACGGTATCACGCCCGAATCAATAAAGAAATCGGTCAGGGCGGTCATTGAGGCGACTCAGGCCCCGGAGAAAGCCGGCGCTTTCTACAAGGGCAGAAAGCCGGAAGAACTCACGCACAAGGAGCGCGAGGACTATATAAAACAGCTCACAAAGGAAATGAAACAGGCCGCGGCAGACCTTCAGTTCGAACGTGCCGCAGAGCTGCGTGACATAATATTTGAATACAAGGCGCGTTGACAAAGCCTTGCCGCAGCGCCGGGACACAGCCGTTCCCATGACATGCGGTTCAAGCAGAGGTAATAATGCCGAATGAGATAATCATAAAAAACGCGAAAGTGAATAATCTCAAGGGACTCAGCGTGAGGATACCCAGAGACAGATTCGTAGTGCTTACGGGTCTGTCGGGTTCCGGAAAATCGTCCCTCGCTTTCGATACAATATACGCGGAAGGGCAGAGAAGATATATCGAGAGCCTTTCCTCTTACGCGCGCCAGTTCCTCGGCCAGATGGACAAACCTGATGTCGAATCAATAGAAGGACTGTCGCCGGCTATTTCCATTGACCAGAAAACGACGAGCAAAAACCCCAGATCCACAGTGGGTACCGTGACTGAGATACATGATTATCTCAGACTGCTGTATGCAAGGGTAGGGAAACCTCATTGTCCCGTCTGCGGTCGGCCGATATCAAGCCAGAGCGTCGACCAGATAGTCGACGCGGTCATGGCGTATCCCGAGGGTACAAGGGTAATGGTCATGGCTCCTGTCGTCAGGCAGAGAAAGGGTGAACACGTCAAGATCCTTGAGCGGATAGTCCGCGAGGGATTCAGCCGCGTAAGAGTGGACGGAGAAATAAGGCTTCTGGACGAGGATGAAATAAGGCTCGACAAGAAGTTCAAACATACAATAGAGATCGTAGTCGACAGGATCGTCGTAAAACCCGGTCAGGAGAGCCGCGTCGCGGAGGCTGTCGAGCTTGCGATGAAAGAGGGAGAAGGTCTTACGGTCATAACGTTCAAGGATGGGGCGTATGAGAAAGAACAGACTTTTTCATCTAAACTGGCCTGTCCCGAGCATGGCGCGTCGCTGGAAGAACTGGAACCGAGAACGTTTTCATTTAACAGCCCGTTCGGAGCGTGCCCGACGTGCCTCGGCCTCGGATTTACCGAAACAGTAGACCGGGAAAAGACCATCGATATGGAGGGGACCATAAGAAAAGGCGCCTTCAACAAGATCTACAGCACGATGGAATTCTCGAGCTATTACCGCAGGATGGCGGAGATAATGGCTTGGGATTATTCGGCGCGCACGGGGATTACCGCGGAGGCTTTGTTGAATACGCCTTACAAAGATCTCCCGGAAGACTTCAAAAATGAGATAGAATACGGCACTGGGACCCGTACCGTGAAATACACATACACGAATTCGAGCGGAAAAGTCCAGACCAGGGAGCATCCGTTCGAAGGCGTGGTCTCGAGCCTTGAAAGAAGATACAGGGAGACAGGCTCCGATGCGATGCGTGAATGGATGGCGAGATACATGAGGGTCAAGCGCTGTCCGGACTGCGGGGGCAGGCGCCTTAAGCCGGAAGTGCTCGCGGTCACCGTCGGTGACAAGAACATAGCGGAGCTGTCTGAAATGTCCGTAAGGACAGCGTACGATCATCTGGAAAATATCAAACTTTCCGAAATGGATATGATGATCGGAGCCCAGATCATAAAGGAAATAAAAGAAAGACTGAGATTTCTGATCGACGTGGGACTTGATTATCTGACTTTGTCAAGATCTGCCGGATCGCTTTCCGGCGGAGAAGCGCAGAGGATCAGACTCGCGACACAGATCGGTTCGGGCCTGCAGGGGGTACTGTACATTCTGGACGAACCCAGCATAGGCCTTCACCAGAAAGACAACGCGATGCTTCTTAAAACACTTAGGCATCTGACCGATCTCGGAAACACACTGATCGTTGTCGAGCACGATGAGGACACGATGTACGCTGCCGACCACATAATAGATATCGGTCCGGGCGCCGGGATAGAAGGCGGAATGCTTGTTGCGCAGGGAACTGTTGACGACATCAAGGCGTGTCCGGAATCTATAACCGGGCAGTATCTTTCCGGCGAAAAGAGCATACCGGTGCCTCGTGAGAGAAGAAAAGGGAACGGCAAAAAGATAACGATAAAAGGCGCAGCCGAAAACAACCTGAAAAACATCGATGTCGATATACCTCTCGGG
>JAFOKI010000150.1 GCA_017419895.1 Eubacterium sp.
GGCTGCCATGATCGCCGCTATCTATGTTGTGCTGACAGTGCTGCTGAGGCCTTTTTCTTATGGGGAAGTCCAGGTCAGAATAAGTGAGATGCTGACGATACTGCCGTTCTTTACACCGGCAGCAGTTCCGGGGCTGTTTGTCGGCTGCATACTTGCCAACATCCTTGGCGGGGCAGTTCTCCCAGACATCATTTTCGGAAGCCTGGCAACACTCATCGGAGCAGTATTCACATACATGCTGCGTGAAAAGGACATGAAACTCGCGGTTATTCCGCCGATCGTATCGAATGCGCTGATAGTTCCGTTCGTTCTCAGATATGCGTACGGAGTACAGCTGCCGATCATTCTGATGGTCGGTACGGTAGGCCTCGGTGAGGTAATCTCATGCGGTATACTTGGGCTTTTGCTTGGCAAGACCCTCGAAAAGCGCAGAAGCGTTATATTCGGATCGGCAGAGTAAGATCCAATATAGTATGAATTGTGATTTACCGGGCATCTGAAGCCCGGTAGATTTTTTATTTTGAAAACCGTTTCCAATTTACTTGACAAAGATAGTCCGCTGTGTCAAAATTGGAAACGGTTTTCAATTTACGTGAAATCCGGAGAAATGAATATGAACAACAAATCAAAATACAATACAAAACAGCGGGACATCCTTCTCGGTTTTCTGAGGGATTCGGAAGGCCGCCATGTGACGGCTCACGACGTCTGCGAATACTGCGGCGCGCGCGGAGCAAAGATCGGACAAACGACAGTCTACAGGCAGTTGGAACGAATGGTAGACGAGGGGATAGTGAACAAGTACGTGATCGATCCGAACAGTCCGGCATGTTTCGAGTATGTGGGAGAATCGACGCATGTTGCGTCAGGAGTATGCTTCCACTGCAAATGTGAAAAATGCGGAAAGCTCATCCATCTCCACTGCGAGGAGCTTGAAGAGATAAAAGGTCATCTCGCGAAAGAGCACGGATTTGCGCTCGATCCTTTCAGAACGGTATTCTATGGTGTTTGTGAGGAGTGCGCCAAAACAGTATAGAAGGCGCATTTCTGTCCGTCAGGACCGGAGGATTTGTTAAACAGGAATTACTATGTCATTAATAATCGTAAAAAACCTGGTACTCGGATATGAGTCCCGCGCTATCGCGGCGGGGCTTGATTTCAGTGTGGAAAGCGGAGATTATCTTTGCATAGTAGGAGAGAATGGGTCGGGCAAAACTACTCTCATGAAGACACTTCTCGGGCTGAGCGAACCTGTGAGCGGCACGATAGAGATCGGTGACGGCCTCAGGCAGAGCGAGATAGGTTATCTTCCGCAGCAAACTGTTGTGCAGCGGGATTTCCCGGCTTCTGTCAAGGAAATCGTGCTTTCAGGATGTCTGGGACGCGGAGGTTTCAGGCCGTTTTACAGCAAGCAGGATCGTGAGGAAGCCGCTCTCAACATGAAACGTATGGGAATCGAAGACTTAGCCGGAAGATGCTACAGGGACCTTTCGGGCGGGCAGCAGCAGAGAGTTCTGCTCGCGAGAGCGCTTTGTGCTGCGAAAAAAGTCCTCCTCCTGGACGAACCGGTAGCCGGACTTGATCCGATAGTAACGGCGGAAATGTACGATCTCATCGCGGAGCTTAACCGCGAGGGAATCACTATAATCATGATATCCCACGACATCGCCGCAGCGTTAAAGTATGCAACACATATACTCCATGTAGGTGATGCAGTGTTTTTCGGAACGGCGGAAGAATACCTGGACAGCGCACCTGGCCGGATGTTCACAGCGCGGGAAGGAGGCGGAGAAGCATGATGGAAATGATCTCCCAATACCTTCAGTACCCGTTTGTGAGATACGCGGTTATAGTCGGGGTGCTTACGGCGCTCTGTTCCTCACTCCTGGGCGTTACACTCGTCCTCAAGCGATACTCTTTTATCGGGGATGGGCTTTCGCACGTGGCGTTCGGCGCGATAGCCATAGCGAGTGTGCTTAAGCTTACGGACAAGACGATAATAGTGCTTCCTGTAACGGTTCTGTGTGCGGTGCTTCTCCTGAGAAAAGGACAAGACGCGCGTATAAAAGGTGACGCGGCGATCGCGATGATATCGGTTGGCGCGCTGGCGTTCGGATATCTCATAATGAATGTGTTCTCGACCTCATCTAACCTGTCAGGTGATGTGTGCAGCACACTTTTCGGCTCGACATCGATCCTGACGCTGACCGCTAAAGACGTATGGCTTTGCGCGGCTCTTTCGGCAGCTGTCGTTGTTATTTTCGTCTTGCTTTACAACAGGATATTCGCGGTAACGTTCGACGAGAATTTTTCAAAAGCCACCGGATTGAATACGGATCTATATAATCTTCTTATCGCTGTTGTGATCGCGCTCATAATCGTGGTCGCAATGGAACTCGTCGGATCGCTGCTGATATCGGCACTTGTGATATTCCCGGCACTTTCAGCAATGCGTGTGTTCCGCAGCTTCAAGTCCGTCACTGTATTTTCCGCGGTGCTGTCCGTGGTTTGCGCGCTGGCGGGCCTTGCTGTCTCGATAGTGTGCGGAACTCCAGTCGGTGCAACGATCGTAGCGGTAGACGTGATCGCATTCGGCATCGTGAGTGCTGCCGGCGCTGTAAGCGGCAGGGGATGAGGCGCCGCATGGGCGGCTTTGTCGGGTGATGATGCTCAGGCTTGCGGCCGCCAACAAAGCTTTTTGCCCGAATCTGTGACCAAATACTACCTAAACACAACTCGGACAAAAAAAGAGACATTCGCGTTTGCGAATGTCTCTATGTGGTCGGAGTACTGGGACTTGAACCCAGGGCCTCTGCGTCCCGAACGCAGCGCGCTACCAACTGCGCTATACCCCGCCGCTGTTGATACCTTGTCTATAATATACCAAGATATATTGCATTTCAAGTCTAATTTAGTAAAAAAACGATTATTTTTTGTTTACTGTTGTGACCATTGAGTGTATAATTAAATAGTTGTCGCTATAATATAGTATGTTTTGCGGAAAAACCGCATAAAAATACCATTTAGGAGGAAAAAAACCGATGAAAGCTACACTTATCTCAAAAGAAAACAATCAGGCCAAGCTCGAGATGGCATTCACAGCAGAAGAATTCGAGGCTGCCATCAATAAGGCATACAAGGCTAATAGAAATAAGTATTCCGTAGACGGCTTCAGAAAGGGTAAGGCACCCAGGAGCATTCTTGAAAGACGTTACGGCGAAGACCTTTTCTATCAGGATGCCATTTATGATATGCTTAACAGCAACTATAAGAACGTTCTCGATGAGAACGATCTGGAAGTGATCGACAACCCGCAGGTCGACTTTGACCTGGTCGCATCCGGCCAGCCGCTGACAATGAAGATCGACGTAGCTCTTTTCCCGATCATCGATGTTGACGGATATCTCGGTATCGACGTTGAGCAGTACAAAGTCAACGTAACCGATGAGGATGTAAACAACGACATCGAGTCTCTCAGAAAGAGAAATGCAAGGATCGTTTCTGTTGACAGAGAAGCCAAGGAAGGCGACACAGTGGTTCTCGACTATGCCGGATTCGTCGGCGACGAGCAGTTCGAGGGCGGCACGGCTGAAGGCCATGAACTCAAACTCGGTTCCAAGACTTTTATCCCGGGATTTGAAGATCAGCTTATAGGCATCAAAGCAGGTGAGTCCTGTGATGTAAACGTTACTTTCCCCGAAAAATACCAGGCAGAGAAACTCGCAGGAAAAGACGCTGTATTCCACTGCACAGTTCATGAAGTAAAAGAAGAGCAGCTTCCTGAACTCGATGACGAATTTGTAAAAGACGTAAGCGAATATGACACAGTAGATGAGCTTAAGGAAGAAACTCGCAAAAGGCTCCTCGCTCAGAGAGAAGACAACGCTGTCGCCATGGCAAAGAATATGCTCATGGACAAAGTTGCCGACCTCACTGAGTATGAGCTCCCGGCAGTAATGGTTGAGGACGAGGTCGACAGAATGATCACTGAATTCGGCCAGCAGCTCATGTATCAGGGAATGGATCTCGATCTGTACCTCAAGTACATGGGTCTCACAAGAGAAACGTTCCGCGACACAGTCAAGCCCGATGCTGAAAAGAGAGTAAAAGAACGCATCGTTATCCGTTCGATCGCAGATAAAGAAGGCATAGTCGCGACAGAAGCAGATGTCGATGAAGAACTCGGCAAAATGGCTGAAGCTTACGGCATGGAAGTCGACAAGATGAAAGAGTCCTTCGGTAAAGAGTTCCTCGAGAGCATGAAGAAAGACGTCATCGTCATGAGAACGCTTGATTTCCTCTTCGACAAAGCAAATGTTGTGATCACAGATGCTCCGGAAGTCAAAGAAGTCAAAGCTGAAGCTGAAGAAGAGGCTGAAGCCGAAGAAAAGACAGAGGAATAATCCGGGCCGGCGGCTTTGTTTAACGACCGCGGAAAGGAGATAAGAGATGGCACTTATACCCATGGTGCTTGAGCAGTCCGACAGGGGCGAACGCTCGTATGACATTTACTCCAGGCTGCTGAAAGACAGGATAATCATACTCGGAGAAGCCGTTACAGACGATCTCGCGAGCCTTGTCGTCGCGCAGCTCCTGTTCCTTGAGGCAGAGGATCCGGACAAGGATATAAGCATTTACATCAACAGCCCCGGTGGTTCCGTGACCGCCGGCATGGCTATATATGACACGATGAGATACATCAAGCCTGACATTTCGACTATATGCGTGGGGCAGGCGGCAAGCATGGGAGCGCTCCTCCTTTCTGCCGGAACAAAGGGCAAGCGCTACGCTCTTCCGAACGCGGAAGTGATGATCCATCAGCCTCTCATCGGTGGCGGACTTGGCGGCCAGGCTACAGATATAAAGATCCATTCTGACTGGCTCCAGAGAACAAAGGATAACCTTAACAGGATCCTTAGTGAAAACACGGGAAAACCGATCGAGACCGTTGCAGCAGATACGGAGCGCGACTATTTCATGACCGCTGAGCAGGCGCTTGAATACGGTCTCGTGGATAAGATTTTGGAAAGGATATGATTTAATGGCAGATGACAGAGATATGCATGAACTCCGCTGTTCATTCTGCGGAAAACCGCAGAGCAGAGTTATGAGGCTCATCTCGGGACCGGGCGTATACATCTGTAACGAATGCGTCGACGTCTGCAACGGCCTTCTCGACAACGTGGTCGAGAAAAAGAAGAAAGGCCAGAAAGAAGCTGAACCTGCTCAGGTCTTGAGCGAGCTCAAGCCAAAACAGATCTACGATGCGCTTTCAGACTATGTAATTGGACAGGACCGCGCCAAAAAAGCCCTCGCTGTAGCCGTTTACAACCATTACAAACGTATAAACGGCCTCACGGAAGTGGGCGATGACGGCGTTGAACTCCAGAAGAGCAACATAGTGATGATAGGCCCGACGGGTTCGGGAAAGACACTTCTTGCCCAGACTCTTGCTAAGATACTCGATGTGCCGTTCGCAATAGCGGACGCGACGGCTTTGACAGAGGCAGGATATGTCGGAGAGGACGTTGAAAACATCCTTCTCAGACTCCTCCAGGTTGCCGATTACGATGTTGAAAAAGCCCAGCGCGGAATTGTCTACGTGGATGAAATAGACAAGATTTCCAGAAGGAGTGAGAATCCTTCGATCACGCGCGACGTCAGCGGCGAAGGCGTGCAGCAGGCTCTCCTCAAGATACTTGAGGGAACGATCGCAAACGTACCGCCTCAGGGCGGACGCAAGCATCCGCATCAGGAATTCATACAGATAGATACGACAAACATACTGTTCATATGCGGAGGCGCGTTCGACGGGCTTACCAAGATCATAAACAGACGTCTTGGCAACAAAGTGATCGGATTCAATTCCGAGATCCAGTCGCCGCATCACGATGAGAAAGATCTTCTCAAGATGATCGAGCCCGAAGATCTCCTCAAGTTCGGTCTCATTCCGGAACTCATAGGAAGACTTCCGGTAATCGTCACTCTTGACGAGCTCTCGGAAGAGGCGATGGTTCAGATAATGAAAGAGCCCAAGAACGCCATAGTGAAGCAGTACCGCAAACTGTTCGAGCTTGACGGAGTCGAACTCGAACTCTCAGACGAAGCAGTACTCGCGGTAGCAAGAAAAGCTGTCGCGCAGAAGACCGGCGCCAGAGGCCTCAGGACCATATTCGAGAAGACGATGAACGACATCATGTTCGAGATACCGTCAAGGACAGACGTAAGGAAATGCGTCGTCACGAAAGAAACGATAGAGAACGGCACCGCACCGGAACTAATCACGGGTCCCGAATGGAAGGAAACCGAAGAAAACACACTCAAGGAAGAAGTATCATGACATGACAGGCGGCATTGCGCCGCCTGCCTGTATATTAGGAGAAACCTATGACAGATTTTACCGAATTCCTCATAGATGACGAGTTTACCGGGGAAAAGACTTCACCGAGGACGCGTATGACGGAGATCAAAGAGATACTCCCGTGCGTCCCGCTGAGAGGAGTGACTATCTTCCCGCATACAGTTGTCCATTTCGACATCGGTAGGGAAAAGTCGATACGCGCTCTCGAACGCGCGATGCAGACCGATCAGATGATGTATGTCGCCACGCAGGTGGATGACAAGATCCTTATCCCTACGGTACAGGATCTCTATAAGATCGGGGCAGTGGTGCGCGTCAAACAGATGCTCAAGATCCAGGGGGATGCTGTCAGAGTACTCGTGGAAGGCATCTGCCGCGCGACAGTGGATGAGGTCATAACAGAAGAAAACTATATATCATGCACAGTGAACCGTCTCCCCGAATCCTACAAAGAAGACGATCTTTCGGTGGAAGACAAAGCAGCTTTGAGGCTGGTCCAGGACGACTTCGCGCAGTATGCGGCTTTGTCGTCGCAGATCAGCGATGAGGTCGTCGACAAGATACTCTCCGCGGACACACCGGAAGCTTTAGTCGACGGCATGGCAAATGAGCTTATGGTCAGCACGGAGAAAAAGCAGAAGCTTCTGTCTGCTCTGATTTTCTCTGAGAGGATCACATTTCTCCACGAGATGATTGCTGAGGAGATCGAGATCGCCGCCATGGAGAAAAAAATCGCGCAGAGAGTGAAAGAGAACATCGACACGGGGCAGCGCGAGTACTATCTCCGCGAGAAGATCAAGGCGATACAATCCGAGCTCGGTGTGGATGAGGATGTCGCGGAAGAAACAGCAGGCTGGCTCACCAAACTCGATGAGCTCAAGCTCGACAAAAAAATAGATGAAAAGGTAAGGAAAGAGATCGGGAAATACGCGAGGATGCAGGCTTCGTCAGCGGAAAGCGCGGTCGTAAGGAATTACGTTGAGACGATCCTCGATCTCCCCTGGCATAAGACTTCCAGGATAAACAGTAATCTCAAGCGCGCGGAAAAGATTCTGAACGAGGACCATTACGGGCTCGAAAAGGTAAAAGAACGCGTGCTGGAGTATCTTGCTGTCACTCATCTCTCAAAAACGATAAGAGGGCCGATTCTGTGCCTTGTAGGACCTCCGGGAGTAGGCAAGACATCGATCGCGAGATCGATTGCGAGAGCGACGGGCCGCGAGTTCGTAAGGATGTCACTTGGCGGAGTGAGAGACGAAGCTGAGATCAGAGGTCACAGAAGGACGTATATCGGGGCTATACCGGGACGAGTTATAAACGCTATTATCGAAACAGGTACAAGCAATCCTTTGTTCCTGTTCGATGAGGTCGACAAAATCGGAGCGGACTTCAGGGGAGACCCGGCATCCGCCCTGCTTGAAGTACTCGACCCCGAGCAGAACAACACGTTTACCGATCACTTCCTCGAGATACCGTTCGATCTGTCCAAGGTCATGTTCATCACGACCGCAAACACTTCCGATACGATTCCAAGACCGCTTCTCGACAGGATGGAGCTCATAGAAGTTCCGGGTTATACGGAAGAAGAGAAGGTAAGAATAGCGGAACAGTACCTCATACCCAAGGAGATTAAGGAAAACGGCTTGAAACCGCAGAATATAGCGATCACGGAGAAGGCGATACACGATCTGGTGAACTATTACACCAGGGAATCCGGTGTGAGAAACCTCGAGCGCGAGATCGCGAATCTCTGCAGAAAGGTCGCCAGAAAAGTCGTAACGGACAAGAAAAAGTCCTACACCATAACCCCGAGAAACCTCGAAAGCTATCTCGGAAAACACAAGTATCATTATGATATGGCCAACGAGACGGATCTCGTCGGAGTAACGACGGGTCTTGCCTGGACGGCAGTCGGCGGAGTCACACTCAGGATCGAAGCCGCGCTTCTTCCCGGAAAAGGAAATATTTCTCTTACAGGACAGCTCGGCGATGTAATGAAGGAATCCGCCCAGACCGGAATCAGCTATATAAGGTCAGTCGCGGAGAAATATGGAATAGACAAAGAGTTCTACAAAAAGTACGATCTCCACATCCATATTCCTGAAGGGGCAGTCCCGAAAGACGGACCTTCCGCGGGTGTAACTATGGTGACCACAGTCGTTTCGCTTCTCACCGGAAATCCTGTAAGAAAAGACGTTGCCATGACGGGAGAGGTGACTTTGAGAGGCGCCGTGCTTCCGGTTGGCGGTATCAGAGAGAAGGTTCTGGCAGCTCACAGGGCAGGGATCAAAAAAGTCCTGCTTCCGTCAAAGAATGAACCGGACGTAGACGAGCTTCCGCGTCAGGTAAAGCGCGACATGGAGTTCGTGCTTCTCGATACAGTTGACCAAGCTCTTGAGCACGCTCTCGTGAGGCAGGAAGGACAGGTCATCTGATATGCTCGTGATACGAAAAGCCGAGATAGAAGCTGTTGCCGTAAAGCCGGCGCAGTATCCCGCGCCGGATCTTCCCGAGATCGCTTTTGCCGGAAGATCGAACGTCGGAAAATCGACTCTCCTGAATCTTCTGACCGGAAGGAACAAACTGGCAAAAGTCAGCTCTTCACCGGGTAAGACCAGGACGATCAACTTCTACAGGATAAACGACGCGTTCAGGATAGTCGATCTGCCGGGTTACGGATATGCCAAAGTCTCAAAGAGTGAATCGGAGAAATGGGGAAAGATGATGGAGGAATTCCTTGAAAACAGGGAACCGCTCCGTACAGTTTTCCAGCTCGTCGATATACGTCACGATCCCACGGCGCAGGACGTCCAGATGTACGAGTATCTTAAGTACTACGATCTGGATGGTCCGGTTATAATGACTAAGGCGGACAAAGTATCCAGAGCCCAGGCTAACAAAAATGCGGCGTCCATAAGGAAAAAACTCGGTGTCAGAAGTGATGTCCCGATGATAGCTGTGTCATCTCTTAAGTATACGGGAAAAGATGAAATCCTTGACGTAATCGATAAAATACTAGTACAATTATAGTATGAAAACGAGTCCGCGGAGCGCGGCTTTGCAGGACAGTTATTGTGTCTGGATCATCAGCAGTCAGACTAGCCCCGGCGCTGACCGCCGGGAGAAGGAGTAAAGACATGAGCATGACTGACGTCGGTGAGGTTCTCATCACCGAAAAACAGATAAGGGCAAGGGCAAAGGAACTCGGAGAGCAGATCACGAAAGATTATCGCGGCAGGCAGCTTGTTGTAGTCTGCACTTTGAACGGCGGAGTAATGTGGACATGCGACCTCATCAAGAATATCGATCTTGATGTGAGGCTGGATTTCCTTTCCGCGCACAGCTATGGCTCCAGTACTGTCTCGTCAGGTGTCATCAACGTCACACATGACCTTGAGACCAATATAAAAGGCAAGGACGTACTCTTTGTCGAGGATATAATCGACTCGGGGAACACGATGGCTCATCTTCTGAAACTGTTTAAGACGAGAGAGCCGCACAGCCTTGCTGTCTGCACTATGCTGAACAAAGAAGCCCGCCGTACGGCGGACCTGAAGCCGGATTATATCGGATTCGAAGTAGACGACCTTTTCATAGTCGGCTACGGGCTCGACTTTGACCAGAAATACAGACATCTTCCGTATGTCAGTTATCTGAGACCGGAAGACATAGACGATTGATATAAAATGAGATTTTCGCGGTAAACCTGCATATATCGATGCAGGAGTTGCCGCGAATTGTTTTATTGTAAACCTGTTGTGGGAGGAAAAAGGATGAAAATCAAGTTTTGCGGCGCAGCAAGCGGAGTGACGGGATCGTGCCATCTGCTTACCACAGGGGATCACAAGATACTGCTGGACTGCGGACAGTTCCAGGGCGGAAAAGCGCAGGATGCGATGAACTATGAGCCGTTTCCGTTCGATCCGGAAGAAATCGAATGCGTGATTCTCAGCCATGCTCATATAGACCACTGCGGAAGGCTGCCGCTTCTCGTCAAAAGGGGATTCAAAGGAAAAATATACTGTACAGATGCGACAGCGGATCTTCTTAAGGTAATGCTTGAGGACAGCGCGCATATCCATGAACAGGATGCCGAGTGGCAGAGCAAGCGCAACAAGAGAGCGGGGAAACCGCCTATAGAGCCTTTGTATACTATGGCTGACGCAGCGGAGACACTGGAGCTTGTCGTTCCTATCCTTTATGACAAGCTTGTTGAACTGAATGATTCCGTCAGAATAGTATTCAACGATGCCGGACACATCCTTGGATCAGCGATAACGGAGATCTGGGTAAAAGAAGGCGGAATGGACACCAAGATTGTATTCTCGGGAGACCTGGGAATGCCGGACAGACCTATTCTGAGAGATCCGACGATCATCAAGAAGGCTGACTGCGTCATAATGGAGTCGACATACGGCAACAGACTTCATACCGATACCGCGCATGACGTCGGAAAACTGATCGAGATCATTGTCAAAACGATGAGACGCGGAGGTACGGCAGTCATTCCGTCATTTGCCGTAGGCAGGACACAGGAACTCATTTACCAGCTGAACGAATACTATGAAGGCGAAAACGAGTACAGTAAAGATCTCGAAAACCTGCTTGTATATATAGACAGCCCGATGGCGACTACCGCAACAGAAGTGTTCAGGAAAAACGCCCAGGTATTTGACGATGAAACGAAAGCCCATATCCTGAAAGGTGACGACCCGCTCGACTTCCACAACCTGATTTTCACGAGAAGCACGGAAGAATCACAGGCGCTGAATGCCGACAGGTCGCCCAAGGTTATCATTTCGGCAAGCGGCATGTGCGAAGCAGGACGTATCCGCCATCACCTGAAACATAACCTTTGGGATTCGAAATCAAGCGTGATTTTCGTCGGGTATCAGGCAGAAGGGTCGCTCGGCCGCGCATTGTTGGATGGTGTCAAAGACGTTACTTTGTTCGGTGAAGAGATACACGTAAGCGCTGAAATTTACAATCTGGAGGGATTCTCAGGACATGCCGACCAGAATGGCCTGTTTACATGGATCGCGGGATTCAAAGACAGAAGGCCCAAACAGGTATTCCTGGTACACGGTGAAGAACAGTCCAAGCTTGATTTCGCGGCTTTGATCCATGAAAAACTTGGATATGACCCGATCCCGGTCCTTGGCGTATCAGAATATGAACTCGATCTTTCCGAAGTAACCATCACAAATAAAGAAGCCGCGGACAAGTCAGCGGCGGTACATGAAGATGTACAGAAGGTACGTAATCAACTGTCCGAGATTCATTCGAACCTTGAGGATATCATTTACAATACGAACCTCGCGATAGACGCGAATATGACGGATGAGCAGCTCATCAAGATAAACAATATACTTCAGGATCTTCACAAAGCCGCTATCGGTCTGGGTGAAGAAGTCGCCAGAGGCAGTGCTGAGAACGCAAAAGCGGCGGCGCAGGCGAAAAGAGAAGCCGCGGAAGCTGAAGAGAAAGAGACATCTGAAGCTTAAGAACAGTGTAAAACGATCCTGTGCTTGATCAAGTGCGGGATCGTTGTTTTATTTCATCATCAATAGTAATTTGGATTCGCGCAGGAATGACCTGAGGTAAAAACACTTTGCCGGAAGTAATGTGAAAATGCCCCTCTTGCATTAATTGGTGCAAGAGGGGCGCTTTTTTGCCTGAAATTGCCCTAAATAATCAAAAAACTGCCGCATCGAAAGA
>JAFOKI010000151.1 GCA_017419895.1 Eubacterium sp.
AAATCATGAGACCGGGTCCGGCTGACGGTGAGATCCTTGCGGCTCAGGGAGACTATTTCCAGGCAACAAGAGGCGGTGGACACGGTGATTACAACAATCTGGTGCTTGCGCCTTATTCGGTTCAGGAGCTTTGTGAGATCATTCAGGAAGCATTTGAACTTGCAGAAAAATATCACAACCCGGTAGTGGTTCTGAGTGATGCGGGTATCGCGAAACTCAGAGAGTCAGTTGAACTTCCGGGTTATGTAACAAATGAACCAAAGCCGGAAGAAAAGTGGAGAACACTCACAGGTGCTGACGGAAGAGAACCTCACAAAATTACCACCTGCGGTAAAGGAGCCGTTCAGTGGGAGGAATTCAACCTCGCTCTTCAAGAGAAATTCAAGAAGATCGCAGAAAATGAAGTTCGTTACGAAGCATATGACGTGGAAGACGCCGACATCGTGCTCGTAGCTTACGGATATCTTGCAAGAATCTGTCTGAGCGCTCAGAGAATGGCAAGAGAAGCCGGCATGAAAGTCGGAATGATCCGGCCGATATCGCTTTGGCCGTTCCCCGATGTGGCTTTCGAAGGCTTGAACGGCAAGAAATTCCTGGTCTGCGAACTTTCCGCGGGTCAGATGGTCCAGGATGTTAAGCTGGCTGTCGACAACAAGAAGGATGTTGAGTTCTACGGAAGACTCGGCGGTATCGTTCCGACACCGAAAGAGATCTTCGAACAGATCAAAAAGATTGAGGTGAAATAAGTGAAGACGATATACAAAAGACCCGAAGTTTTTACGGACGCGATCACCACTTACTGCGGAGGCTGCGGTCACGGAATAATCAACAAACTGATCGCAGAACTCGTCGATGAGATGGGATTCCGCAAGAACGGTATCATCTGCTGGCCTATCGGCTGCTCCTGCCTCGCGGACGCTTACTATGACATGGATCTCATGATGTGTCTGCACGGAAGAGCTCCTGCTGTTTCGACAGGTATGAAGAGAGCCGATCCGAGCAAGTTCATACTTTGTTATCAGGGTGACGGTGACATGGTATCCGAAGGTATGGCTGAGATCATGCACGCTGCCATCAGAGGCGAGAAATTCACGGTTCTGTTCGTAAACAACGCTATCTACGGAATGACGGGCGGTCAGATGGCTCCAACTACACTGATCGGTCAGAAGGCGACGACTGCTCCATATGGAAGAATGGAAGACACATCCGGTTATCCGGTACAGATGGCTGAGCTTATGGCTACGATGCCGGGCGTCTACTACAGTGAGAGAGTCGCTGTAAACTCGCCTCAGAACATCATGAAAGCCAAGAAGGCTATGAAAAAAGCTTTTGAACTCCAGATGGAAGGAAAAGGCCTCACATTCGTTGAAATCCTCTCGATGTGCCCGACGGGCTGGAGTACATCCCCAGTCAAGGCGACCGAGTGGGTAACAGAAAAGATGATGCCGGTCTATCCGCTCGGCGTTAAGAAAGACATGTCAGAGGAGGCGTAAGCATGAAATTAGAACTTTTGTTTTCCGGTATCGGCGGACAGGGCGTAATGATGCTCGGCGAAACCCTCTGTGACGCGGCCATCAAAGGCGGTTATCTCGTGACTTTCTCCCCGTTCTATGGACAGGAGAAAAGAGGCGGAAGAACGATGTGTCATATCGTAGTTTCCGACCAGATGGAGAGCCCGGTCATCTCTGAAGCCAAAGTCATGCTGATAATGGACGAAAAATCGCTCATCGAAAACCAGCATCTCGTGGCTGAGGACGGTGTGCTCATTATCAACAGTTCGATGATAGATGCGGAACCGACGGCTAAATGCGCTGAGGTTCACAAAGTTCCGTTCTACGATATCGCTCAGGAACTCGGAAACTCCAAGGCTGCGAACATGGTCGCGCTCGGATATGTTCTCAAGTTCCTCCCGATGATAGACAAAGATACGGTCGAAGAAGGCGTGAAAGAAGCTTTCGCGGCCAAAGAAAAGCTGATCCCGCTCAACCTCAAGGCGTTCGAGACCGGCTATAGTTACGAAGACTAAGGAGGATAAGTCAATGAAAATTGTTATCACTGATGTCAGCTGGGGTTCGTACGATGTAGAGATATCCTACCTTCCGGAAGATGCGGAAGTAGTATGTGAGCAGATCACGAACGATGAGGACAGACTCATTGAAGCGTGCCAGGGTGCGGTAGCAGCAATGTCTGAGTACGCTCCGTTTACAAGACGTGTTTTGGAAGCTCTTCCGGATCTCAAGATCATCTCCAGCACAGCTATGGGATATGACAACATAGATGTCGAGGCTGCGAAAGAACTCGGTATCACAGTTGCAAACGTTCCCGATTACTGCTTTGACGAGGTTGCTGAGCATGCAATGGCTCTCGCTCTCGGAGCTCTCAGAAATATCCCCGGATATGACAAGAGTGTAAAAGAAGACAAAAAATGGGACTTCGCGGTAGCTCCCAAGCTTTACAGGATCAACGGCATGACGATGGGCTTCATCGGATGCGGAAGAATTCCGAGGAAAGCAATGAACATGGCAAAAGGCTTTGGCATGAAACTGGTCGGTTATGACCCGTATCTCCCGAAAGAAATCGCTGATGAAATGGGTCTGACAATGATGTCAATTGAGGAGATCGGTGAGTGCGCAGACGTTATACTGAGCCACGTTCCTCTTATGCCAAGCACTGCCGGCATGGTCAGCAAGAATCTGTTTGATCATGTCAAGAAGAGTCCTGTGTTCTTAAATACATCAAGAGGCGGCACGGTTGACTATCATGAATTGTCACAGGCGCTGAAAGACGGAAGGATCCGCATGGCGGCTCTCGACGTAGTAGACGCGGAACCTGCAGATTTCGATTCCGAGATCTTCACATGTGACAACGTTATTTTCACACCGCACGCAGCTTTCTATTCCGAAACTGCTCTTGAGGAAGTCAGAAGACGTTCGGCTCAGAACGTAACCAATTTCCTTACGCAGAACGGCGGAAAGATCGAATATGTCGTTAAACCGGAGTAATAACGGTTAAATTAGAGAGGAGAGAAAAATGAAAAAGTCTAAAGTATTGGCATTGGTGCTTGCTCTCACGCTTGTAGTGAGCATGCTTGCGGCATGTGGCGGCGGAAGCAGCAAAAAAGAAGACAGCGGAAGCGCTGCAGCCGGTGAAGTAATTGAGCTCAAGATCGCTCATGTACTTGACCCGTCTCACCCGGTTCATCTCGGATTTGAGAAGATGAAGGAACTCCTGGAAGAAAAGAGCGGCGGCGCAATGACGCTCAAGATTTTCCCGAACTCCGCACTCGGTGACGAGGTAGAAGTTTGTGAAAACCAGGCTTCCGGATCCACAGAGATCTTTATGTCAGCTCCGTCAGGAAATGCGCTCCAGGGATTTGACTCTAACTTCCTCGTAGTAGACTTCCCGTTCCAGTTCGAAAACTATGATCAGGTTTGGGCATTCTATGACGGCGAATTCGGTCAGTTCCTCCAGGATTCCATCCATCAGAAGAACGAAGGCCTTATGGTTCTCGACTGGTGGGACAACGGTTTCCGTAACCTCACAACAACAAAAAAAGAAGTCCACACAGCTGCTGACCTGAAGGGCATGAAGATCCGTGTTATGTCCGCTGCAGTTCACCAGGACGCTTGGAACACGCTCGGAGCAGCTGCTACAGCTATTCCGTACGCTGAAGTTTACAACGCACTCCAGCAGGGTGTAGTTGAAGGTCAGGAGAACCCGGTAGCAAACATCTACGGCATGAAGTTCTATGAAGTACAGAAGTACATCATCTTCACCAGACACGTGCATGACCCGTCGCCGGTAGTCGTAGCTACATCCATCTGGGATACTCTCACCGACGAACAGAAGGGTTGGGTAACTGAAGCTTGCGAAGAAGCAGGACAGTACATGAGACAGGTTTCCATCGATGACGAAGAAGGCAAACTCCAGGAAATGGTAGATCAGGGCCTCACAGTTATCAATCTGACACCGGAAGAACTCAAGACATTCCAGGACGGAACAGCTTCCGTAAAAGATCACTTTGCTGATCAGCTGGATGACGGCGTTCTCGAGAAATACGAGGCAGCGCTGGCAGCAGTTAGGTAATAACCTTACTCGAATATTGGGAAACGTATCCGTCACGGATGCGTTTCCCATGTTCCGTAAAACCATTTTACTCTGGTTACATTAAAAGAGGTTTGACTAATGGAAAACACTTCAGAAAACAAGAGCACGTTTCTGAAAGTACTGACGGGTGTTGAGATTGGAGTCTGTGGCATAACCATGGGCTTCACCATCATCGTCATCATTCTTCACGTTTTCTTCCGTTATGTGCTCGGCGCACCGCTTACATGGTCGGAAGAGCTTGCTAAGATGGGAATGATCTGGATCACATTCGGTGGATCCGCTTACGCATTCAGTACAGGTGCTCACGTAGGCATCACGGCACTCGTTGATAAGCTTACTAAAAACAATCCCAAGAGACGAGATGTCTGGGAGATTGTAATTAACGTCTTCATATTCGCGTTCTTTGTTATACTGCTGGTTCTGGGATCCAAAGCCATGATGAACCAGGTTGGAAAGAAATCACTCGCGGCGCAGGTACCAATGATGATACCTTACGCGTCGATCCCGTTCGGTTCGCTCCTTGTACTATTCCGTATAGGCGCGACTATCGTTGGACTTATAAAGAAAGTAAAAGCCAATAAATATAATGTCGTAGAGGAAGGGGGCGTAAAAGCATGAGTGGTGTTGTAGCATTTATAGTACTCGTGGTATGCCTCGCTCTCGGCATTCCTATTGCGCTTTGTATAGGCGGCGCGGTTATAGCCGCGTTCCTCGTATCCGGAACTGACCTGCTCAACATGGTACTGAAAATGTACTCGAGCTGCGACAGTTTCACACTTATGGCGATTCCGTTCTTCATGTTTGCCGGTGCCCTGATGGAAACAGGCGGCATGTCCAAGAGGCTCGTAAGATTCGCCAATTCGCTCGTGGGAATGATCCCCGGCGGTCTCGCGCATGTACAGATCCTCGCGAGCGCGTTCTTCGCAGCTCTCTCGGGATCTTCACCGGCGACAACGGCTGCTATCGGTGGTATCATGATTCCCGAAATGGAAAAAGAGGGGTACCCTGCAGACTTCTCAGCCGGCGTCCAGGCTGTTGCCGGAACGATCGGCACGATTATCCCGCCTTCGATCCCAATGGTTGTATACGGTGTGTGTGCACAAGTATCTGTAGGCAAGCTTTTCGCTGCCGGCGTATTCCCGGGGCTCCTTTACGCGTTTTCGATGATGTTCATCGTATTCATCATTTCCAAAAAACGCGGCTATAGGAGCACGACATACACCAAGATCAGCGGATCGGAAGTCTGGGCTGCATTCAAAGACGCTATCTGGGCTCTTCTCGTTCCGATCATAATCCTCGGTGGTATCTATTCCGGCATATTCACACCTACTGAGTCCGGTGCTATTGCAGCGCTCTACGGACTTCTCGCCGGAATGTTCATCTACAAAGAACTCAAAATCCACGATGTCATCAGGATCCTTGTAAAGGCGACTGCCAATACTGCTATGGTAATGCTCATCATTGCTGCAGCAGGCGCATTCACATGGCATCTCACGATCGCAGGAATAGCAGACGCAATAGGAGGTGCTTTCGCAAGCATTTCCTCGACCAAGGCGATATTCCTTGCTCTTACGATCGTGCTGCTGCTGTTCCTCGGATGTTTCATGGAAACTCTCGCGAACATCCTGATGGTAACACCGATCATGCTTCCGGTAGCGGTTCAGCTCGGTATCGACCCGATCCACTACGGAATCATCATGGTAATGACGCTGTCACTCGGAATGGCTACACCTCCTGTAGGAGAGAACCTCTACATCGCTGCATCCATCGCGGGCATCAAGTTCGAGAAAATCATTTCGAATGCCTTGCCCTGTATAATCGCGGCAATAGTTGCGATCATTCTGACGACAATAATACCGCCGCTCAGCATGTTCCTGCCGAGTCTGATGGGATAGCAATAACATTTTCATTATGGGCTGCCCGGAGAGATCCGGGCAGTTTTCCTTAACGACGCATGAGTATAATGCGTTTTTCAGAAAACAGCAGCAACCGCTCCGGGAGGGTATAATGAAGAGTATTCCAAAATTCATTCTAATAAAACAAAACAATGAAGCAGCACCGGCAGTTCCCGACAAAGCAGCTGCCGCGAGAAACGCTCTCGAGGCACTTGGACTTACTGAGGACCGTTTTTCCGGTAAAACAGTAGGTATTACCGGCGGCAGCAGGGGGATTGACGGGATCGAGATCGTGCTTCGCGAGGTCTGCAGCTTTGTTAAGGAAAAGGGCGGGACGCCGGTCGTGTTCGCCGCAATGGGGAGTCATGGCGGCGGAACTGCTGAAGGACAAAGAGAAGTCCTGGCATCGCTCAGTATCACGGAAGAGACTGTCGGCGCTGAGATCAAGACATGCGGCGACAGTAAATATTACGGTGAGACGGGGAGCGGTTATCCGGTATATGGTAACATTCTCGCAGATACGTTTGATGAGCTGGTAGTCGTCAACAGGATCAAGATGCATACGGATTTCGAAGGGGATACAGAGAGCGGGCTGCTCAAGATGCTCGCGATCGGAGTGGGAAATCCGATGGGCTGCGACAATGTCCATAATCTCGCCCTGCAGCACGGCTATGCGCCTGTCCTGCAGGATGTAGGAGGATTCCTGCTTAAAAGGCTGAACGTGGCATTTGGCCTCGCAGTGACAGAAAACTGGCAGCACAAAATGGACAGTATTGAAGCGATAATGCCAGAAGACGTTCTGGAGGCCGAAAAACGCATTCTCGCGCGAGTTAAGGCGGGATCGGTCAAATTGCCCGTAAAAGCCGCTGATGCGCTCATAATCGATATGATAGGTAAGGATATTTCCGGGACCGGCATGGACACTAAAGTTGTCGGTCGTATCCGCGTGTTTGGACAGCCTGAGCCGGAATACCCGAAGATCGGCAGGATCGCGGTCCTGGGATTGACTGAGGGCTCTCATGGAAACGCTATAGGTATCGGTCTTGCTGATTATACAACAAAGGCTGTATTCGATAGTATAGACATCCCTGCGACATCGCTTAACGCAGTGAGTTCAAACTGTCCGGAGCAGGGGTGCCTGCCTTGTATAGTTGCAGACGACTATGAAGCGGTCAGGGCTGCTGTCGGAACGACGGGACTCGAAGATCCGACCCGCGCTAAAGCGGTATTCATTCAGGATACGAATCATCTTGAGTACATTGCGGTATCGGAGGCTTTGTATGAAGATCTGAAAGAGAATCCGGAGATTGAGGCCGTATCTGACTTTTTCGAGCTCGAATTCGGCGAGGGTGGAATCCTCAAAAACCGCTGGTCAGGCGGGACACTTGCGATATAACAATTATAATACCCAAAAACAAAAATGGCGGTCGCACTAAATGTGGCCGCCATTTTGATTTCTTTTAATATGTGCTTATTCACGGATTATTATTTTTGGTTTTTTTATTGAAGCTCGAATCGGGACCGCCCATGTTTTTCCAGCCGTAGCGGTAGATTGACACGAGAACTGAAATGACAGTAACTGTCTCGTTGAGTATGCCTCCCCATGATCCAACGAGGATGTCATATAGTATCCACGCCGGTGATCCGAGTACAAGCGTGCAAAGCCTGATTTTCTGCGCGTCATTCGTTGAGTATCCGAATATGCCGGCGCACGCTCCGAGGAAAGGTAAAAGACTGACAGGTCCGTTCCAGGTGACTGCCATGACGGAGGCGGCAACGATCAACCAGAGCACGATCCACCATTTGGTTCTTACCCATGCCCAGTCATGATACTTGAGCGAGGTAAGGTTCCTGCAGATTATGACAAACAGGCTGAGTGTTCCGGTGAGTCCGCCAAGCAGCAGGAACTGGATCGCAAATGTGAGGTTACCGAGGATCTGCCATATCAGCAGGCCTCGGTTGGTTTTTGTCTGATATGAGAATATCAGCATCGCGGCTGCTGCAAAGCCTATGGTTTGTATGAGCAGCGTGTGAAAATCAAATGTCATATATCGAGATATCTAAGTACACCTTTATGTTTGAAGGTCTTGATTTCAACAGTTTCAGCCCGTGATTTGAGTTCTTCGGCGACTTCGGCAGGTGCTTTTTCTTTTCCGTCAAAGCCGATCATGTCGATGGTGCGTCCCCTGACATCGAGTTTAACGATATCGCCGTCTTTCAGATATGCGATCGGACCGCCCTCGGCTGCTTCCGGAAGAAGATAGCCGATCGACGGACCTCTTGTCGCGCCTGAGAACCTTCCGTCCGTGATGAGAGCACAGCTGCCGTCAAGGGCAGGCTTGTTGCAGATGGCGTCCGTTGCTTTCAGCATTTCGGGCATTCCCGCTGCTTTGACACCGCAATAGCGTACGACCACGATCTCGCCGGGGCTTATTTGATCTTCATAAATGGCCTTTACAGCTTCCTGTTCGGAGTCGAATACTTTGACTTTTCCCATATAATCATACATGGATTTGTCTACGGCGCAGTGCTTTATGACCGCTCCGCCTGGCGCGATGTTGCCTGTAAGTATGGTGATACCGCTGTCTTCGTCTTCGGGATCGTCTACAGGCTTAATGATATCGCGGATAGTCCTGTTGAGATTCCTCATGTATTCTTCGCTTCTTCTGAAGAATCCTGAGGCTTCCAGATTCTCGAGGTTCTCGCCGATCGTTTTTCCGGTAACGGTCATCAGACCGAGATCGAGGAAGTCCCTGAGCTCCAGCATGATTCTCGGTACTCCGCCGGCATACCAGAAATACTGGCTTGGCCATTTACCAGCGGTCAGGATACTCGTGAGGAGGGGAATAC
>JAFOKI010000152.1 GCA_017419895.1 Eubacterium sp.
GAGCGTTCCTGTATATCTCAATCTGCACCGCGTATTTATCCCTAATGCGTTCAATTTCTTTTTCATACGGAACACGCTCATCCATATAACTGCTCTTGTAATCTATCAGTACAAGTTTGCCGTTTTCCTCAAAGAAACAGTCTATTACTCCCTGAACCGAGATTTTCTCGGTACCTGTGGAATTGACTATGATTTTCGGCATTCCGTATGTGACTTCATCTGTGGTTTCTCCAGGAGAACCTTGATCTTCATTGTTCATTATTCCGGCTATCTCCGCCAGACTCCTGACTGGCATGAGATATGTAAAAGGCTGTTCGCGGAACAGTCTGCCTTCAGCAGCGGCCGCGGCGCACCTTTTACCAAGTTCCGAATCAAAGAACCGGCTGATGTTTTCGGGATCCAGCTGCCCCGCTTCCTCGCTTTGCAGCACGCCGGTCTGAACCATATCGTTTATCGTGTCTTTTATATACCCCAGGCCATCATTCGCGGCTTGAACGAAATCTATCTTCTCAAAAATTCTGTGGTAAAGTGTCCCCTTCCCAGCCGCAGTAAGCGTTCCGGTTTCCGCAGTGCGCCTCAATGAATGACCATTCGGGCGTGCGGGCACCATCCATCTCACTTCTTTCAGTTTTCCCTTTTCGCTTATCGTGACCAGTCTTCCGCGGTCCTGATTGATCTCGCTGACGCTGTATTTCGATTTGAGATCATGAAGAAGCGGATACGGGTATTCGTATTCCAACCGCTCCGCGACGATCCTTCTCTGTTCAGCTGTCGGTTCACCGTCAAAAATGCTGTCGGAAAGAGGATCGAGCCTGCCTCCCGCAGATTTTGGCAGCTCCAGTTCAGATATACCGGTAAAGGATGTATCCGGAAGGTACCCCAGCATTTTAAGGAAACTGCCGCAAGAGACAAGTCCCGCCTGCTTTTCAAGCAGGAACTTTTCTTCTCCATGCACAGTGCCCGTCATGATGAGTTTCTCGCGCGCCCTTGTCAGCGCGACATAAAGCACCCTTACGTTTTCTTCTTCCTCTTCCTGTTTTTTGCGGATCATGATCAGATCGCGTATGAGAGTGGACCGCTTTGTCCTGCGCGCCGGATCGACGAGTTCCATGCCGAGCCCTATGTCTTTGTGATATACTATGTCACCGCTTGTCGTATATTTGAGATCGTTCCCCATCCCGGCAACTATCACCATCGGAAACTCAAGACCTTTGCTCTTGTGTATGGTCATCACACGGACAACATTGTCAGCCTCGCTTATCATGCGCGCCTGTCCGCTCGTGATGTCACGCTGCTTGAGCTTATCAACATATTTAATAAACGCGAAAAGCGAGCCCGTGATGCTCTCGGAGAAGCTTTCGGCCTTTTCTATGAGCGTCAGGAGATTTGCCTGTCTCTGGGCTCCGTCAGGCATCGCGCCTGCGGCGGCATAATATCCGCTTTCCCTAAGCAGCTTCCAAAGAAACTCCGCGAGCGGCATCGACACCGAAAGCTCCTTCCAGCGCCTGAGTTTTGCTATAACAAAGCTGCACTTATCCCTGAGCCCCTTGACATGTTCATCACTGCCAGACGCAGCGTACTTATAAAAAGCCTTCACATACGACATGCGCGGATACGCATACCTCACAGCAGCGAGTTCATCCTCCCTGAATCCGAATATCTCTGAACGCAGGACGCTTATCATCGGGATATCCTGATATCTGTTGTCGATCACCGCAAGAAGATTCATGAATACGCTTATCTCAATCCTGTCGAAATACCCGTCGTCCTCTTCCACGTACAGGGGTATCCCGTATTTCTTCATGACCTCTTCCCATGCAGCCGCGGTATGCGACGTCGATCTCATGAGAATCACTATATCCCTGTAATCAAGCCGGCTTATCTTTCCGCCGCGTCTCGGATCCTCGTACGGCATTCCGATGCTGTCTTTAATTATCCTGGCACAAAGGACAGCCTCGCGCTGCGTTTTCTTCATATCCATGAGTTCGGTGAGCGCAGGGTCTTCAGGTGGAACACTGTCAGCAGGATCCCCCGGCGCATCTGCATCCTCACAGGCTTCCGATTCTTCCCTGGCTTCATCCAAAAGCACGAGATTCGGCTCGTACGAATACTTCCCTGCATACGGCGCGCCGGGATAAAGCATCGCGTCTTCATCATATCCTTCCATAACAGGTTCGAATATCCTGTTTATCGTGTCCAGTATGACCGGTTTGCTCCTGAAATTCCGGTTAAGATCGATTTTTTCTTTCAACGATCCCGGAGTTTTCATTTCTTCGCGGTAATCATCGTACTTGCCGCGGAATATCTCGGGTTCAGCGAGCCGGAATTTATAAATGCTCTGTTTTATGTCCCCTACCATGAATAGATTGTCTTCACGGCTGATTTTCCCGACGATCGCCTCCTGAACAAGGCTCGTATCCTGGTATTCGTCAATGAAAATATAGTCAAATCTGTCCCTGTATTCTGCGGCAGCTTCAGGATTTTTGAGTACGCCAAGACACAAATGCTCTATGTCGCTAAAATCTATACCGTTTTTTTCGGCCTTTTTTGCATGAAACAATTCGTCATACTCTTTCAGGAGGCTAAGCAGCGTCTCTGCCTCAGGCGCAGTCTTCCGTATGTCCTCATATAACAAAGCCGGCTCCGCCGAAAACAGCTCTTTTTCCAGATTCTTCAGCTTATCTTTCAGGTTTTCTATCAGAAGCTTGACAGCCGGTTTGACCGATTCCAGCGCATCCTTTTCGGATTTTTTTACTCTGAGCTGAGGCCAGCTGACCGAGGTGATCCATACGCGTGCCGCTTTGTGATCACGCGCCTTCGCGCCGGCAGCGGCACTCTCCAGAGTTTCCAGAACACCGTCATATTTTTTAGCCATAAGCACGGCGCCGGCTCCATCAAGTATCCTCACAAGCCTTATCACGCCTTCTTTTACCGATTCTACAGTTTCAAGCGCGACATCCCAGAAAAACTCCATCGCGGGCGATCCGGCAATTTCCTCGTCAGTTCCCGACAAAAGCCTGACATGCTCCTCAAGAGTTCCGAACGGATCCGGAAGAGACATGATTGTTTTATACATGTTGGAAACGGCTTTTCTTGCCAATTCATCTGTTTTCTCTGAACTGTATCTGTCCATGAAATCGAAGAACTGCTTATCCCCGCTCTCGTAATGCCTGTCAAAAAGCTCATCAAGCGCTTCTTCCGCAAGTATCGCTGTCTGACCTTCATCAAGTATTCCGAAACCCGGATTTAGTCCTGTAAGATGAAAATATCGCTTGGTTACATCAAGCGCGAATGCATGGAACGTGCTGATCTGCGCGCGCGGAAGAAGCTCCAGCTGTTTCCGGAGTTCAGGTCTGGTACGCGATGCCGCTCTTATCGATCTTCTGATCTTTTCTTTCATTTCCTGGGCGGCCGCATTCGTAAATGTAACGATAAGCATCCTGTCTAGCGAGGCATTGCCTTCCATGATCATCGTCTTAACGCGTTCGACCATCACGGTGGTTTTTCCCGAACCGGCTGCCGCGGATACAAGTATGCTTTTATTTCTCAGATCTATTGCTCTTTTTTGCTCTTCAGTCCATGCCATGCTTTGTTTCCCCCGCATTCGGCTAATATTATATCAAATATTGAGATTCCCGTATATTTAAGCACCTGTTTTTTGTGGTATGATTGTTATGATAATGCATATGATGATTCATTATCCCGCGTAAGTGTGCGGAACATCGATACCATCCATATACATTCTACATAATCAACTGTCCCAAAAAAGAGGTACGATCATATGAGCAAAAAACCTTCGATGATACTTATAATGGACGGCTTCGGCCTGAACCCCGAAACTTACGGCAATGCTATCGCACAAGCCGAAACTCCGGCACTTGACGCGATTTTTGCGAAATACCCGATGACACAGATCAACGCATCCGGGCTCCCCGTCGGACTCCCGGACGGACAGATGGGCAATTCTGAAGTCGGTCATCTGAATATAGGAGGCGGCAGGATCGTCTATCAGGACCTGAGCCTCATAACACATGCCATAGAAACCGGTTCGTTCTTCGAGAACAAAGCGCTTCTTTCCGCTATGGAACACGTTAAGGCGAACTCCTCCACGCTGCATTTTGCCGGACTCCTTTCAGACGGCGGAGTCCACAGCCATATCGATCATCTTTTCGCTCTGATTGACATGGCGAAAAAACAGGGCGTGGAAAGCCTGACCGTGCACTGTTTCCTCGACGGACGTGATGTACCGCCGCGCTGCGCGAAAGAATACATCATTCAGCTTCGCGATAAAATCAAGGAGACCGGCCTGGGAAGGATCGGCGTGATTTCCGGCCGTTACTACGCGATGGACCGCGACAAGAGGTGGGAACGCGTCAGCGAAGCATATAACGCGATGACTCTGGGACAAGGGTACGAAGCGTCATCGGGCACAGATGCAATCGATATGGCTTATGAACGTGACGAGAACGATGAATTCGTAAAACCCACGCTTGTCCGCTGCGGTGAAATGCCGTGCGGGGACGATCCCGATCTCAGGCTCGTCGGCGACGGCGACAGCGTGATATTCTTCAACTTCAGACCCGACAGAGCCCGCGAGATAACGAGGGCGTTCGTGGACCCGGACTTTGACGGCTTTGTCAGAGAGAAGACCGTAAATGACCTTTGTTATGTTTGCATGACCGAATATGACAAAACCATGCCGAACGTAACGGTCGCATATCCTCCCGAAACATACAAGAACACCCTTGGCGAATACATCTCAAGCCTCGGCCTGAAACAGCTCAGGATAGCCGAAACCGAAAAATACGCGCACGTCACATTCTTCTTCAACGGCGGAGTCGAGGCTCCGAATCCCGGGGAAGACAGGATACTCATTCCTTCACCCAAGGTCGCGACTTACGACCTCAAGCCTGAGATGAGCGCCTACGAAATAACTGACAAAGTGATCGAGCAGATAGAACGCGATTTCTATGATGTCATTGTTCTTAATTTCGCAAATGCTGACATGGTAGGACACACCGGCGTTATGGAAGCCGCAATAAAAGCGATCGAAACGCTCGATGCGTGCGTGCCCAGGATCGTGGACGCTGTGCTCGCGAAAGGCGGCCAGATACTGCTCACAGCCGACCATGGGAACGCGGACGTCATGCTTGACGCGGACGGCAACACCGTTACTGCTCATTCGACCAATCCCGTACCGCTTGTTCATATCGCTGCCTCGCCATCCAAGCTCGCTTCCGGCGGCAAACTGGCAGACATCGCACCGACGCTCCTGTCCCTGATGGGACTTGAGATACCACCCGAAATGACCGGAACAGATCTTACGAGGTGAATAACATGGCAAAGAAAGAAAAAAAGAAAAGATCATTTTTTGGAAAACTGATCCGTTTCATACTGTTTCTGATCCTGATACTCGTGCTTCTTGTATGCGGATTCTTTGGTTTCCTCACTGTAAAAGAATACAAACCCGCGGATATCGTTCCCGCGGAAACAAAAGGCGCATCCGCGGAGAATGAGATCGCTGTCAGTGACGAGCAGACGATCATGTCATGGAATATAGGTTACGGAGCGCTAGGTGACAATGCGGATTTCTTCATGGACGGGGGAACGAGCGTAATGACCGCGGATGCTGTACGGCTCGCCGAAAACCTGGAGAATATACGTTATGAAATCAATCTGGTTTCGCCGGATTTCGCCCTGCTCCAGGAAGTCGACACGGGTTCCAGCCGTTCACATTTCGCTGACGAGCAGGCTGATATAGTTAACGAATTCCAGCAGTACGAAAGCGCTTTCGGATACAATTTCAAAGTTCCGTTCGTGCCTTACCCATGGCCTCCGATCGGAACCGTGAACAGCGGTATCCTTACTCTTTCAGACACGACTATCAATGATCCCGTAAGAGTCGCGCTCCCCTGCCCGTTCGAATGGCCGGTAAGACTTGCGAACCTCAAACGCTGCCTCCTCGTGAGCCGTATCCCGATCCTTGATTCAGAAAAGGAACTGGTGCTGATCAATCTCCACCTTGAAGCTTATGACAGCGGTGAAGGAAAGACAGCACAGACAAAAGTACTCAAGGATTTCATGGAGCAGGAACTCGCAAAAGGCAACTATGTCATAGCGGGCGGCGACTTCAACCAGTCGCTCTCTGAAGAAGACCGTCTAAAATACCCGCAGCAGGAAGGTAAGTGGGCTGCAGGCGTTATGGACACCGAGCAGTTCTCGGCCGGATGGCAGTTCATCACCGATAACAGCGCGCCTACATGCAGGTCGCTCGACCAGTCGTACAAAGACGCTGACAAGTCAACTTTCCAGTACTACATGATAGACGGCTTCATAGTATCGCCAAATATCCAGGTGAATTCCGTCGAAACGCAGGACCTCGACTTCGTATCATCCGACCACAACCCGGTAGTCATGAAATTCAAGCTTAAATAAAAGTAATTTGATCCAAACCCGAGGGGCCGCCGATGCGGCCCCTTTTGTATAAAAAGAAAAGCTGCCGCTTCTTAAGCGGCAGCCCTGATCATTTCGACTATCTCAGCACTTTTCGTACGCCAGACGTTTCAGTTTCCCGTCCCCGATATAGACAATTCCGCGGTAACTAAACCCGTTCTTGGTGACGAGAGCCTGCATAACTTTGTTGTCCTCATGAGTATCGAGTCTGACATGACCGTATTTTTCATATGCCCAGTCCAAGCATCTCCGGCCTGCGCCTCTTCCCTGCGCGGAAGACGCGATGTGATGTATCACTGCGTATGGCGAGTCATCCAGCCAACTGCCTTCAATCTCATCGTAACAAGGTTCTGCATGTTCACCGTATTCCATGCAGAACACAGCCGCGATGTCCGCCGGATCCTGCTCATCTCCCGCCAGCACATAAAGACTTCCGTCCGAGATATTCTCACGGATGAGTTCTTCCGGCGGCCAGTTCCTCGAAGCCCATTGATCGGGATTACCATGTTCCACCATAAAGCGTCTTGCACCGGCAAATATTTCCATGATTTCAGGCAAATCTTCCTGCCCGGCTTTTCTTACGTCCATCCTCTACAAACCTTACCCGTGTCTATACCATCATAACTCCGTACAGATCTGTCCTTCTCGCATCCATAAGCGGCAGCTGGTCGCGAACACTGCTGATCATATCCGTATCGATTTCTTCCAGGATAAGACCAGGTTCACCGTCCAGTCTCGCGATCACTGTCCCCCACGGATCCACAATGAGAGAGTTACCGTATGAAACGTAAGGTCCGTTCTCGTCCCTTGCCGGAGCGCACCCGAGCATAAATACCTGATTGTCGAGAGCTCGCGATCTGTACAGAAGCTCCCAGTGCGCAGGTCCGGTCGACATGTTGAAGGCACCCGGCGCGAACAGAAGCTCTGCGCCTTGCAGCGCAAGGATCCTTGCCTGCTCGATAAATCTGATATCGAAACAAAGCACAATCCCCACCTTTGCATACGGTGTATAGATAAGCGTGATATCATCACCGGCAGAGAATGTATCACTCTCTTTGAAATACTGTCCTCCTTTTACGTCGATGTCAAAAAGATGGACTTTCCTGTGACGCCCTATCTGGTTACCGTCCGGCCCGAATATAAAACAAGTATTATAAAGCTTGTTCTTCTCTTTCTCAGGCATCGAACCGCCGACCAGGTAGACCTTATTGTCCTCCGCCATTCTTCTTAACGCTTCCCATACGCGTTCACCCTTCGGTTCAGCGGCTTTTATGAATGAAGCTGTCTCATAAAGACAACAAAACATTTCCGGCAGGGATATGAGTTTGGCGCCTTGATCCGCAGCTCTCTTAACATATTCCGCCGCAGTACGGAGATTCGCTTCTTTATCTTCGACAACCGGCATCTGCGCAAGCGCGACTTTCACTTTTGCCATAACATTACCATTTATCCTTACTGATCGGCTGCTATTTCTTTACTATTTCGTAAACGTCTGTCCTTAATGCGCTCATCACCGGGATCTGGTTCCTGACGTTTGTTATCATGTCGGTATCGATTTCCTGTACGATGATGCCTGCTTCACCGTCGAGTTTCGCCACAACGGTTCCCCACGGGTCAACGATGAGCGAGTTTCCCCAGGACACATATGGTCCGTTAACGTTGCGTGCGGCAGCGCATCCGCATACGAAAATCTGATTATCGAGAGCGCGTGCCCTGAAGAGAAGTTCCCAATGGACAGGACCGGTTGACATGTTGAACTCACCCGGGGAAATGACGATGTCAGCTCCCTGGAGCGCCATCAACCTTGTCTGCTCGAAGAATCTGATGTCGAAGCATATCTCGACGCCGACCTTACCATAAGGTGTGTCAAACACCGTTACGTCGTTGCCCGGCGTGAAAGTGTCGCTCTCCTTGAAGAACTGTCCGCCTTTTACGTCGATATCGAACATATGCATTTTCCTGTGTCTCGCGATCTGGTTTCCGTCCGGATCGAAAACAAAGCTCGTGTTATACAGCTTGCCGTCTTCCACTTCCGGCATCGAGCCGCCGATGAAATAGACTTTGTTCTCTATCGCGATATCCCTCAAAGCCGACCAAATATAGCCGCCTTTTTCTTCCGCTGCCGGCCAGAAATACTCATTTGCATAAGTACAGCAGAACATCTCCGGAAGTGAAACGATCTGCGCTCCCTGGTCGACCGCTTTCTTTACATATTCAGCCGCGATCTTGAGGTCGCCTTCTTTGGTTCCGACTTCCGGTATCTGGCAAAGTCCGATTTTTACTTTTGACATATTACTCCTCTTTTCCCGCAGGCGCGCTTTGTTATCGTTTTTTCATCAAAGCCCGCAACGCCCGCGTAATTATTAACATCGTATATATCGTTA
>JAFOKI010000153.1 GCA_017419895.1 Eubacterium sp.
CGATCAACGAGGACTTTACCAGGTGGTATACGGATATTGTTGTCAACGCGGAACTGATCGATTATTCCAGCGTGAAGGGCTGCGTGATACTGCGCCCGTATGGCTATGCTATTTGGGAGAACATTCAGAAGATCATGGACGGCATGTTCAAGGAGACAGGGCATGAAAACGTCAGTATGCCTCTTTTTATCCCTGAGAGCCTCCTGCAGAAGGAAAAAGATCATGTAGCCGGATTTGCTCCTGAAGTGGCATGGGTCACTCATGGCGGTGAAGAGGAACTTGCAGAGCGGCTGTGTGTAAGGCCGACATCAGAGACACTGTTTTGTGAGCATTTTGCCCATGTTATCCATTCTTACCGCGACCTTCCCAAGAAGTACAACCAGTGGTGTTCGGTGGTGCGCTGGGAGAAGACGACACGTCCGTTCCTGAGAACCCGTGAGTTCCTCTGGCAGGAAGGCCATACGATGCACGAGACAGCGGAGGAGGCTGTTCAGGAGACCGAGTTGATGCTTGAGACGTACAGAAAGTTCGTCGAGGAGTATCTGATGATACCGGTCATTCGCGGAAGGAAGACGGAGAGCGAGAAATTCGCCGGAGCGGAAGCGACTTATACCATAGAGGCGATGATGCATGACGGACGCGCACTTCAGAGCGGGACGAGCCATTATTTCGGAGATGGCTTTGCCAAAGCGTTTGACATCACCTATACCGGTCGTGACAACACTTTGAAGCATCCGTTCCAGACATCCTGGGGCGCTTCGACAAGGCTGATCGGAGCGATCATCATGACCCACGGAGATGATAACGGCCTGATCCTTCCTCCTGCAATCGCACCGATTCAGGCTATCGTCGTGCCGATCGCGCAGCACAAACCGGGAGTTGCAGAGCGCTCTCAGGAACTGTTGGATGTTCTCAGGAAATCCGGGATCCGCGCGCAAATCGACCTTACCGACAATTCCCCCGGCTGGAAATTTGCCCAGTACGAGATGAAGGGCGTTCCGGTCCGTGTAGAACTCGGACCCAGGGACATCGAAGCCGGAAACTGCGTGCTCGTCCGCAGGGATACAGGGGAGAAGAAGGTGGTGGCGCTCGACAACGCTGCCCAGGAGATCCAGGCACTCCTTGAGGAAGTAGCACAGAACATGTACAAAAGAGCCAAGGAGAACATGCTCAGCAGGACTGTTGACTGCCACAGTATCGAAGAACTGGAAAAGGCTGTCGGAGAGTCTGTCGGTTTCTACAATGCAATGTGGTGCGGCGAAGAAAGCTGCGAGGACGCATTGAAGGAGAAATTCGGCATCGGTTCCAGGTGCATCCCGTTCGAACAGAAGGAACTTGCATCGACCTGCGTGTGCTGCGGAAAACCCGCATATAAGATGGTCACATGGGGAAAATCCTATTGATCCTGCTGTATGTAATCAACTAAATAATCGCCAGAACCAAGAAAATACAATCTGTAACTATTTGTAATAAATTATAGACAAAAACAGATTGCATTCCTTGGTTCTTTTTACTATAATACTTAGGCGACTGCGACGATATGCGATGACGTGGGAGGTTGCTGCGAAGGCAGGGAATTTCCACTGAGTATGTCCGAGTCAAGAACCGGGCGAAAATTCAATATTGAGTGCTGCGGATATGATGGGTACACCATCCAATGTCCTCAAACAGCGGATTATACACCGTTACTGTGTAATGGGTGTGGGCCGGGAACACTTTCCTAGAGAAGGTATTGCCGGCAATTCACATGAGAAGGCACGACACGCACGGCTCAGTATTGAACAAGAGTCACCAATTACAATAGGAGGCAAAAATGGCAGTCAAAACCGTTATCAGAATCCGCGTTAAGGGTTACGATCACGAGCAGGTCGATAAGGCTTCTGCGATCATCTGTGAGACAGCAAAGCGCACAGGTGCCCGCGTTTCCGGACCCGTACCGCTCCCGACAGATAAAGACGTCGTGACCATTCTTCGTGCTGTTCATAAATATAAAGACAGCCGTGAGCAGTTCGAACTGCGGACTCACAAGAGACTTATTGACATTCTGAAACCGTCCAACAAGACAGTCGAAGCGTTGACAAGTCTTCAGCTCCCCGCCGGTGTCGATGTTGAGATCAAACTCTAAATAGACGACACTGCTACGGGTCATGTTGGCGAAAGCCAACCAATAACCTAAATGGAGGAATACACTCGTGCAAAAAGGTATTATCGGAAAGAAAATCGGTATGACCCAGTTGTTCGATGAGAACGGTAAGGTCATTCCCGTGACAGTCATCGAGGCAGGCCCGTGCCCTGTCGTTCAGAAGAAGACTGTCGAAACAGACGGCTATTGCGCATTGCAGCTTGGATTTGGCGATGCAAGCGTAAAGAAAACAAACAAACCCATGAAGGGGCACTTCGACAAGGCTGATGTCGGCTACAAGAAAGTCCTCCGCGAGTTCAAACTCGACAACATGGACTCCTTCAATGTCGGCGACCTGATCAAGGCTGACACATTCGAGAACGGCGACATGGTCGACGTAAGCGGAATCAGCAAAGGTCACGGCTTCTCCGGAACGATCAAGCGTTTCAACGGCCATCGTCTGAAAGAGACCCACGGTACCGGCCCTGTCCATCGTCACGCTGGCCCTATGGGACCGAACACTCAGAGCCGTCACTCGCCGAAAGGAAAGAAACTTCCTGGACACTATGGTGTTGAGAAAGTTACAGTACAGAATCTCACGGTCGTCAGGGTTGACGCAGAAAACAACCTGATCGCGATCAAGGGTGCTGTACCTGGCCCGAAGGGCGGAATCGTCTGCATCACCAATGCAGTCAAGAAAGCGTAAAGGAGGATATCGGAATGGCAAAAGTTAATGTATATAATATGTCCGGCGAAGCGGTATCCGAAATCGAACTTTCTAGTGCCGTTTTCGAAATCACACCCAATGTCAGTGTGATGCATGCTGTTGTCAAAGCTTATTTGGAAAATCAGCGTCAGGGAACCCAGTCTGCGAAGACTCGCAGCGAGGTTTCCGGTGGAGGCCGCAAGCCTTGGCGTCAGAAGGGCACCGGCCGCGCCCGTCAGGGAAGCATTCGTGCTGTTCAATGGAAAGGCGGCGGAGTTGCGTTCGCACCGAAGCCCCGCGATTATCGTCAGTCCGTTAACAAAAAG
>JAFOKI010000154.1 GCA_017419895.1 Eubacterium sp.
AACCGGGTTTGTTCCTACGACAGCTTTTTTACCTCCCGGAGGAGCCATGAGCGGTGTGGTGTTGCATACGTTCATCGTGATCATGTCGTCCTGACCGATCATGCGGTTCCAATAGAAACCTGTTCCGAAATGGCAGTTATTAGTCAGAAGCACCATTGCCATTCCGTTTTTCTCGGCTTTTTCACGGACATATTTTGCTGTTTTATACGCAGACAGCATACCCAGGCTGTTATCCGCGTCGATTATAGCCGTTAACGGCGTCTCCTTGATGAATTTCATTTCCGGTGTCTTGTTTGCTCCGCCGGCTCTCAAACGCCTGACGTATGACGTTACTCTGAGAACGCCGTGTGATGCTCTTCCCGTAAGGTTCGCGTCAACAAGTACTTCAGCAAGGATCGCAGAGTCGTCTTCAGAGATTCCTTCTGCCATGAAAATTTGCTTCACGAGACTTTCGATTTTTTTTGGATTGACCTTTTTCATTGATATTCTCCTTTACCCCTATTGCTACTAAATGATGACTGGACAAAGACTGCATTCGCTTGCAGCCCTTAGTCGACAGAAGTCACGGCAACAAAATCGGGCCATACATAATATAACAATGCCGCGACCGTCTTTGGGCCGCATATTTCGCAACTGTAAGAATATCACGCGCCATGATACAAGTCAATTAAAAGGAGCCGGGCATTTTCAGCTCTGGCGCACGAAACCCGTACGCGTCCGGAAACGTTAGTGCTGCCCTAAAAGCTCCAGCCCGCACTGGTCGAGCATGATGTTGTCCTTAACGATATTGTATTCTTTGTTCAAAATGAAATATTCAACAGCAAGGTCAAACTTGCTGCTCCGCGAAAGAGTAAATCCGGCTTTTTCGAGCAGTTCACGGGTCTCTTTGAGATCCAGATGCAGCGACAAAGCCAACGCGCATGCCGTATTTTTAGTCGGATGATAATCGCGGTTTGAGATTATTTTTGAAAAGTGTTGCTTGCTGAGGTTCGCATGCCGGTATACGTCAGAATTCTTCTGCTTCTTTTCGATGATTAGTTTGAGAAGATATTCCTGGAAAGTATCTCCCGTGGCTTTTATGTGCTCTTCGAGAGTACCCGCCGGTATTATTGACGCATCAAAAAGTGGTGCAGTTTCCGGTGCTTCGGACATCGCCGGCACAGCAGATGTTCCCGTGGACTTAAACTCATCCAATTCCACGGACGATTCCTGCAGTTCTTCCTTTATCAGTTCATTGGCATCTTCCTGCTCCCTGCGGCGCCTGTGGAAAAGCCCGCTGAGCTTCCCGGCTTTCGCCTTTGGGGCATTTGGCAAATGCCCGGGTTCCGGAGCGCCCGCGTAAGAAACCGCATCCGGCATAAAGCTCGTTCCTAACGCGCTTTGCGCGCTTGCACCGGGAATATTCGGCCTATTCCCCCAGCCCGAAGCCCCCGGCAGCGGATGCCCATATTCTTTTTCACGGGCAGCAGAAACATAATGCTCATCTATATATGAATTTACATCGCTGAACAGTTTCCCCGAAAGATCGTACGCGCGGCGCCCGAACACGACGAGATACACCATCATGTCGTTTTCCATCAGAAAATCATAGATAGCGCCTGTCGCGGTCTTTATGGCCAGATCTGTTGGGAATCCGTACGAGCCCGCGGAAATCAACGGGAAAGCAATGCTTTCGCACGACAGGCTTACGGCAAGCTTCAGACTTTCCTCATAGCATGATCTGAGTGCTTCCTCTTCGCCGTGTTTTCCGCCTCTCCATGCCGGCCCGACCGTATGGATAATGTATTTCGCGTCAAGGTCGAACGCAGAAGTTGCCGCGGCTTTCCCTACGGGAATATTACCGATTTTCGCGCGTTCGGCAAGCAGTTTTTCCGCTCCGGCCGCCTGATATATGGCAGTGTCAGTCCCGGCCCCGATCACGGGACGCGGGTTCGCGGTATTGACTATCGCGTCTGCTTTTACGCGTGTTATGTCATTTCTTATTATGCTGAACGGCATCGTTACCTCCTGCTTTGTTATCAACCAGCCTGCCTGGTAGTATGCTGTATCTCTTCCGGCATTATCGCCTGCACTTTGTGTTTACTCAGAAACTCCTCGAACCTGTCAGAGATATCCCTCATCGGGCGGTCGAGTCTGCTTCGCGCTTCAATTTTTAACGCTTCCGGCATCCCGAAATATGCCTCCGCAATGGCACCTGCCATGCACGCTATCGTGTCACTGTCGCCGCCAAGCGAGACCGCTTTCCGTATGACATCTTCGTAATCATTACCTTCGAGAAAAGCGATAATCGACTCAGGCACTGATTTCTGACAAATCGCATAGAAACTGTACGTCGGCCGGATCTCGTCGAGAGTACGGGAAAGGTCGTAATCGAAAGTCTTTGTTATATAGTCCTTGATTGCAGCCTTGTCTGCCCCGGCTCTTGCCAGAAATACCGCCGCCGCGACTGCCTGCGCGCCTTTTATGCCTTCCGGATGATCATGCGTGACCTCCGCGGTCAGCGCTGCCGCATGGAGAGTCTCGTCAAGCGTCCCATACATCCAACCCACGGGGGAGACTCTCATCCCGCTGCCGTTGCCAAAGCTTCCATACGGTTTGGGGTCACGTGATACCAGCCATCCCGTAAACCGCCCGCCGTATCCCGCATACGGGTACCTGCGGCCGATATCCTGCATGTCTTCAACGACTGCCTCGCGCACCGCGTCATCATCCATACCCCAAGTATCCATCAAAGCTTTTGCGACCGCAAGCGTCATGTACGAATCGTCAGTCGGTCTTGACCACCTGCCCAGCAGTTTGAAATCATAATCATTCGTATTGTTAAACTCGTAGACAGAACCGACGATGTCCCCTAAAATTGCTCCAAGCATATGTTTGCCTCCTTTTTTATTATACAATACTTTTCACATTCACATGATAAACGAAACGTTTTTGGCAGTGGTCGCCTTCCCGGCGACTTTTCCCATACAAAGCTGTTCCCCGGGTTTCCGACGCTCCCATGCATCAAATATACGCAACTTTTCATACAAAGACGTTCCGCTCGTGATATAATCGAACCATGGATACGAAATATGACATTATTACCATAGGCGTCGCGATAATGGACTCTATGATCATGGGTTTCGACCCGGTGCCGATTTCGACAGCCGGTTACAGAGCCGAATCGGGTTCTCTTTTCGTCGGCGGTGATGCGGTAAACCAGGCAAAAGCCGCAGCTAAGCTGGGAGCCAGAACGGGAATACTCTGTCATCTCGGCAGGGACTCAGCCGGCGATGTAATTGCCGATTCGCTCATGGATGACGGAGTCGATACTGATCTTATCGTGCGGTCGGACGATCACCAGACACCGGTCACGACGATCTTTGTTCAGGAAGACGGGAATAGAAAGTCAATCACCAACAGCGCGCACAGGTACAACTTCCATCCGGAACGTTTCACTGAAGTTCTCACTAACACGCGCGCTGTCATGCTCGGCTCGCTTTTCAGGGCACCGTTCAACGATCCCGAAGTCATTTACAAAGTCGTCCGCGCCGCTAAGCAGGCCGGCGCACTCGTCTTTGCCGACACCAAGATGCCCAATTACGTCTTTCTCTCGCTTTCCGACATCGCGGATTCACTTCCGATGATCGACTACATCACGCCGAACCTTGCGGAAGCTGAGTTCTATACGGGAAAAAAGACGCCCGCAGAGATAGCAAACGTCTTTCTTGATAAAGGTGTTAAAAATGTGATAGTCAAACTCGGTGAACAGGGCTGCTATTTCGCTAATCACGAGACCCGCCTGACCGTCCCCACCTTCAATGTCGCAACGGTCGACGCGACAGGCGCAGGCGACAACTTCACGGCAGGTTTCGTTACAGAGATCCTGCGCGGAAGCTCGCCCGAGGAAGCTCTCCGGTTCGCAAACGCATGCGGCGCGATCTGCACGACCGCGATCGGCTCCGGAACCGCATTGAAAGGCCGTGAGCAGATCCTGGAGTTCTTGGGTAAAAACTGACTTTGACCTGCCGGAAGAAACGGACAGATTTAACGAAAAAGCCGCCGTAAGGCGGCTTTGTTGTATGGCGATTCGCTATATGTCACTCACTCTTTGAACGTCAGGTACCAGTCATACGGCTTTGTGCCCTCTGCAGGGTTTTCGACCCTTTCTTTTGCCTCGGCGAGTGTGAGAGGAGCGCCCATGACCACGGGGTCGCCCGGTCTCCAGTCAGCGGGTGTAGACACGTTATCTTCGTCATGCTTCTGGAGCGACTGGATGATACGCTTGATCTCATCCATATTGCGTCCCGTCGACATCGGATAATAAAGAATAGTCCTGATTATTCCCTCCGGGTCTATGATGAACACCGCACGGATCGTTTGTGTCTTGGCGACAGTCTGGAGCATGCCGTATTTCTTTGCGACGTTCATACTGATGTCTGCGATTATCGGGAACGGGAGCTCGACAGGCTCGCCTTTCCACGCGATATTTTCGATACTTTTCGCCCATGCGAGATGCGAGTGGACCGAGTCGATCGAAAGGCCGATAAGTTTTACGTTCATCGCGGCGAACTCATCCGCCATCCTTGCGAATGTTATGAACTCAGTCGTGCAGACCGGTGTGAAATCCGCCGGGTGCGAGAAAAGGATCACCCAGCTTCCTTTATAGTCATCGGGAAAATTGACTTTTCCCATTGTAGTCATCGCGCGGAATTCCGGTGCACGGTCTCCGATGAGCGGCATTCTCGTTGTTTCGTTAGTCATTTCGTTTTCCATATCGTCCTCCTGCTGTATTTGAATTATGCCTGTTTCGGTTTATATACCTCAAAACGGAGATGTTAATCGATGCAGCTTTGTTTCTGAATCAACCCATTCTGTCTTTTATCTTCTGCTTCTCAGCCTTAAGATAATTCTTCACGCCAGTGTTGTTTATTTCGCTGCCTTTTACGATGTCTTTCACGGCATTGTACTTGTCCGCGACCGAAACTATCACGCCTTCTAACGAGTTCGGCGCCTCGCTTTTGCCAAGCGGCCACATATGCCGCTCTATGATGTCTTCGGCTTTTTCGGGCATCTCGTCCACGATTTCCCTGGCTACTTCCAGCGATTCCCTGGGATGCTCACGGCTGCACTCTTTTGCCGATGCGTACTTTTCATTTCTCCCGAGTATCCCGAGGTCATGACAAAGTGACCCAACCACGACCGCAGGCAAGTTTACATTGATCTTCATTTTCCTTAGCACATAACAAATCAAGACGCTCGTTGCCGCAACCCTTACCGTGTGCTCCCCGACCGTAGACCACTTGTGGTGCGTCTGCTGAAAAGCCTCTTTCATCTCTTCCGAATCAAGCACCTCGCCGCCGTATTTCTGCAGATCATTCTGTATACGGTCTCTGCGGTCATCGTGCCGTTCTTTTATTTGCCTGTGCAGTTCGCTTTTTATAATAGGTTTTTTCATATCATTCGCAGCTTATGATCAATAATGGAATGGATGGAATTCAGTGATACAGCAGTCGTA
>JAFOKI010000155.1 GCA_017419895.1 Eubacterium sp.
ACCTCAAGACTTTGAAGGTGAGTTATGAAGGCGCTTCGCAGACGCTGATTTCAGATGTAGCTTTGTTCTATGATACGTCCTTCACAGTCCACGTTCCCTCAAATATCAAGAGCATCAAAATCAGCGCGGCCGCGGCCAGCAAGACAGACGCAAAGATAAAAGGAAAAGGAACAAAAGACTTTACCGCAGACAGCAAGACATACAAGGTGAAATGTACGTCTTCGTCGGGAAAAGTCAGGACTTATTCCATAAAAGTGGTCAGGGATTGATGTCAGTGAGCCGCGAGCCTTGGAATGAATCTCTCCGCACAAGCTCATGATTGATCGAATTCATGATAGTACGTTTACGATAGCTCCATTCCGGGGCTATCAGTATTTTTCTCGGGGCATCGCCTGTGAGCCTGTGAATCACTACATCCGGCGGAAGCTCTTCTATAATGTCACAGACAAGTGAAACGTATTCATCCATCGAAGAAAACGGAACATAATCAGGCATATCGGCAGCGAGCCTGCTGCCTTTCACCACGTTGAGAAGGTGGAGCTTGATCCCCCAGGTTTTTGACAGGCATGCATGCCGAACGGACTCTTTCATGTCATCTTCCGACTCCCCGGGAAGACCGAGTATAATGTGCGTGACCGTTGGAATTCCAATGGAACAAAGCCTTTGCATCGCAAGGTCGTATTCGGATGTGGGATAGCATCGGTTTACAGTATTCGCGATATTGTCGTTCGAAGACTGGAGGCCCAGTTCGACCCAGATAAAGTTGTCTTTCGCGAGTTCCCCCAGATATTCCAGCACATCGTCAGGAAGGCAGTCGGGCCGAGTCGCTACAGCGAGACCTTCGACGCGCGGATCCGCTAGCGCAGCGCCGAAAAGCGACTTTAGTTTTTCAACAGGCGCGTAAGTGTTGGTATGGTTCTGGAAATAGGCTATGTATCCGGCGTCCGGCCATTTCTCTTCAAACAAAGCGATCTGATCCGTCAGTGCACGGCTTATACTGCCAGGTGAAACCGCCCGCGCGAAATCGCCGCTAGCCGATTCGTTGCAGAACAGGCAGCCGCCGGTTCCTTTAGTGCCGTCGCGGTTTGGGCAGGTGAAACCGCCGTCAAGCATGAGCTTGATCATCTTGCGGCCGAAGCGCTCCCTGAGGAACCCGTTTAGGGTGTTCATGCGCTCGTATGCCATGTCGCCTGTAGGACTCTTTCGCACTTTTCAAGAACTCCTCTTCGTGATATAATAATACGGTTAAATTACACTTAATTATAGCGCTTGCGAGAGGTCATTTCAAATGCCGAAGAAGAAACTTCTTCTCCACAGCTGCTGCGGCCCGTGCAGTTCGAGTGTGATCGAGCGGCTTCTGCCCGATTACGACATTACTGTGTTCTATTATAACCCGTGCATAACGGACGAAGCGGAGTACGAGCTGAGGAAAGAAAACCAGATCAAACTGATCGAAGAATCGGGATGCGGAGTTTCTTTTGTGGAAGGAGACCGTGATACGGATGAGTATCTGGAGCTCGTGAAGGGTCTGGAAAATGAGCCGGAAGGCGGAGCGAGATGTACGGTCTGTTTCAGGCAGCGAATGGCAGCCGCGGCAAAAGAGGCGGCGGAAAGTGGTATCGGGCTTTTTACGACGACATTGACCGTAAGCCCGCACAAAAATTACAGACTGATCTCACAGATCGCGAAAGAAGAAGCCGAAAAGGCCGGAGCGGAGTTTCTGGATATGGACTTCAAGAAGAAAGACGGTTTCAAACGCAGTATCGAGCTTTCAAAAGAATACGGTCTTTACAGGCAGGACTTCTGTGGGTGTGAATTTTCAAGAAGGTAACAAAGCCGTTTTTTGCGGCGGAGCTGCCCCGGAGGGGCTTTGTTGGGGAAGTTATAAAAAGGAGTAAAAAATGCCGAGTCTAAAAATACCCAAGGATTATGAACCGTTCATCGGAAGAATGGAAACGCAGAGAGGGATCAAAAAAATAAAGGATTTCTTCCAGGAAGAACTCGCGTACGGGCTTCAGCTCAGGAGAGTGTCGGCTCCGCTCTTTGTGATACCGGAATCCGGACTTAACGACAACCTGAACGGAGTTGAACGCAGGGTATCTTTCACCTTGAAAGATATGGATGAGCAGACTGTCGAGATCGTGCAGTCGCTCGCGAAATGGAAAAGATACGCGCTTGGCAAATACGGAATCACACCGGGCAACGGCATATATACCGATATGAACGCTATCAGGCGCGATGAGGAACTCGACAACATCCATTCGATTTACGTAGACCAGTGGGACTGGGAGAAGGTAATAACGAGAGAGGACAGAAACAGGGAATACCTGCATGAGGTCGTTAGAACAATCTATAGAAGCGTCAGAAACCTGAGCGATTACGTAAACAGGATCTACCGCGGGATCAATAACATGATCCCGAACGATATCACATTCGTAACTGCGCAGGAACTCGAGGATCGCTGGCCCGATAAGACGCCGAAGCAGCGTGAGGATCTCATAACAAAGGAATGCGGCGCAGTGTTTATAGAAGGGATCGGAGGCGCTCTCAGGTCGGGAAGCAAACATGACGGCAGATCGCCTGACTACGACGACTGGACGCTGAACGGGGATATCCTGCTTTGGAACGATGTGCTCAACATGGCTTTTGAGATCTCTTCCATGGGTATCAGAGTAGATGCGGACGCGATGAGAAGGCAGCTTGCGGCAGCAGGCGCAGAAGAAAGAGCGGAGCTTCCGTTCCACAAGGCGATCCTTGCTGACGAACTTCCGCTGTCCGTCGGAGGCGGAATCGGACAGAGCCGTCTCTGCATGTTCTTCCTTAAGAAAGCGCATATAGGAGAGGTACAGGCGAGCGTATGGCCCGAGGATATGATCAGGGTCTGCGCCGAGAACAAGATAGAGCTTCTGTAATGCAATATGTAGACCTCATAATCGATAACAAGAGCAGGTATACCGACAATCTGTTCACATATGCTTCCCGCGAGATACTCGAGCCGGGAACGGTATGCCATGTGTCTTTCGGGAATGGGAAAAGTCTGAAAACTGCTTATGTGTTCCATACTGACGTCGAGCTTAGAGACGGACTTTCGCCGGAAAAGATAAAAGAAATCGCCGATGTGGATCCGGACATATCCATGACTCCCGAAATGGTGAGGACATCTGAATGGATGCGCATGCGGTATGGGATCAAATATATCGACGCGATAAAATGCTTTGTACCGAACGGAAAGCCCGCGAAGGAGGGTAAGGAAAAAGAACCATACAAAGGCAGCGAGGGTGAAGCGCAGGATATAGATGAACTGACCGCTGAGCAAAAGTCGGCGGTAGAGAAGATCTATGAGTCTATGGACAGAGGACTGCACGATATTTTCCTCATCCACGGAGTCACGGGCAGCGGCAAGACAGAAGTTTACATGAGAGCGATTGCGCATGCCCTTGAGCAGGGAAAAACGGCGATCATGCTGGTACCGGAGATCGCGCTCACCAAGCAGATAATAGAACGCTTCATCGGA
>JAFOKI010000156.1 GCA_017419895.1 Eubacterium sp.
CATTCTGAACGATATCGAGCAGACTTTTTACCGGATAACCTTTTTCGCGGAGTCTGTTAAGCTGTTTATTGATGCGCGGCATCGCAAACAGCATCCTTGCTATATCCCATGCGCTTTCCTGCATGTATTTTGCGGAATAACGGTTGAATGCAAAAGTAGTTGTCGAGGACACATATGGCACCTGATGTTTCATAGCCGCCAGCTTACCCCAGAATGCCACTGAATCAGAGACTATCACATCCGGTTTTATCTCCCCTATCTTCTGCGTGGTCATCTCGTCAAGCGCAAGCGTCGACGATACCAGAAGTTCGGTTGCAAAAACCTTGTCTTTTCCGACGCGGTCCGCGTTCTCTTTATCTTCCATCTCAAAATCGTACCCGTCGCAGCCTATAAAGAACGCACCGGCGTTTTCGATCTTCTCTCTGAACTGCTCAAAAGAGAAATACCAGACCTGATGTCCGGCATCAGTCAGCGCTTTAACGAGCCCAAGCGTCGGATTGGTATGTCCGTGCGCCGGTATACAGAACCATGCGATCTTCATTCTTTGTTCCTTCCTTGATGCTTTGTCATAAAACCTTAATTATCCAATCAGCGCTTCGGTTATTTCTTCATAACAAAGGCTTTGTTGTCGACCGCGCGCATCGTTGCAAGTATGCCGTCAAGGTGATCATACTCATGCTGAATGAGTTCGGACATGTCGTCATCCATACGCATCTCCCTCGGCTCCCAGTTCTCGTCTGTATAACGCAGGATGCAATGCCTGTAGCGTCTTACGCGCACCAGAAGCTTGGGAAACGACATGCAGTCGTCCATCAGCTCCATCATCTCGTCGCCGATGAATTCGAGTTTCGGGTTTATGATCACGTAAGGCTTGTCTGTCAGTATGCAGATGACGCGTTTTTGCACGCCGATCTGCGGCGCCGCTATCGCACGGCCGAAACCGAGATCCCGCCTGATCGCCTTGATACAGTCGAACATATCTTCAAAAACAGGACGCAGAGCCTCCAGTTCTTCCTTTTTCACCGGCTCAGACACCTCATACAGTCTGGGATCGCCAAGCAATAGAATCTCTCGTTCCATTTATTTATCTCCAATCAGGTCTTTGATTACTTCTCCCGCGATAATGAGTCCCGCAACTGACGGAACAAAGCTTACCGATCCCGGGGTCTGTCGCTTTTTGAACACTTTTATGTCTCCGCAGGCGCATTCCAAGCCCTGCGCAGCCGCTTTTTCCAAAGCTGCAGCGGCTTTTTCCGCAACCGAATCTTCCTCGGGAGGCACCGGGGTCAGCGCCTCCTCTTCCGAATACACTACCTTAAGCGAATCTATCCCGCGCTTCCTGCACTCTTTTCTGATCACCTTGGCCAGCGGGCATACCGAAGTTTTATATATGTCAGCCACCTTCAGAGCTGTCGGGTCGAGCTTGTTGCCCGTGCCCATTGACGATATGACGGGTATGCCCGCAGCCTTCGCACCTTCGATTATGGCGAGTTTTCCGGCTACGGTGTCTATTGCATCCACAACATAGTCATAATCGGCGAAATCGAAGAATCTTGCCGTTTCGGGCAGGAAGAACATCTTATATGTCCTGACTTTTATGTCCGGGTTTATGTCACGCACACGCGCTTCGGCAACGTCGACTTTGTATTGACCTATCGTAGATTCAAGCGCGATGATCTGGCGGTTAAGATTGGAGATGCTCACCGTATCGTCATCTATAAGGTCTAGTGCTCCGATCCCGGACCTGGCAAGCCCCTCTACGACAAAGCCGCCAACTCCGCCGACTCCGAATACCGCCACGCGGCTTGCCGCAAGCTTGTCCAGCGCCTCGCGGCCAAGCAGTAATTCAGTTCTTGAAAACCTGTTTTCCATATTCCGCACCGCTCCCGGTCTCATATGATCACACTCTGACTTTTATTACCATGACCATTAGTATATAAGACCATGATATAAGACACTTAGTCTTGGCTTAATAATACCACTAAATCCGGACTCCACGAGAGTATTTTACCACCTTCTTCCCTGCCGGTTCCAGGTCGTCAGCAACCTTCATCCCTGATGAGCCTCCAGCCGCCCTTTCCTTCCCACTCTCCGTCGAACATGCCGAATTCTTCCGAGCCTGACTTTTCAAGATCAGCCAGGGCGGAAGAGACCGCCCCCGCTGCCTTGAGCACCGTATAGAACGCGTCCTGCCATTCCTGCACAGGTTCCTTGAGATCCTTATGATCCAGGACCACCTTTACCGTATACCTGAACACATCGCCTTCCCTTACCCTTCCTCCGTTCACCGTGATCTCAGGCTCGCACGAGAACAAAGCATCTGTAAATCCACTTCCCGTTACTGCTTTTCTGACAACTGCCTCCTCGGTTTCCGTGAGAGCGCGCTCCGCCGTCAGGTACGCTCTTACAAAGCCATTCAAGCCTCTGCATACCACTGTCCTGATTTCGCCTGTGAACGCAGCCGGGAAGCCGTCTGGCCTGTATCCAAATGCCATGAATGCGTATCTTGGACCGCGTCCGGTATCTCTGATTTCACAAAGCTTACCGGCTTCTTC
>JAFOKI010000157.1 GCA_017419895.1 Eubacterium sp.
ACACACCTGCCATGTTCCCGGGAAGCACCATGTAGCTTATCCTGATCGCGCTGAACAGGGTGGAAGAGAACGAACCGAGGTACACGACGTCCGGGTCTGGTCTGAGCGCCCGGATCGGTGGGATCGGCCGACCGAAATACCTGAGCTCGCTGTCGTAGTCGTCTTCAATAATTATGCTGCCTGTGCGGTCTGCCCATTCCATAAGCTTGTAACGCCGGCCTGCAGGCATGACAGATCCTGTAGGGAACTGGTTCGACGGGCTTACGTAGACTGCAGTCCGTTCACCTGCAGGAAGCTCCTCGATGCTGATGCCGTCGCTTTTCACCGGAACTAGGACCGTGTTGAATCCCCGGTCTTTGAAAATACTTCTTACCGGCTCGTACCCCGGGTCTTCTACCGCGACTGTCCGGATACCGGTTTCGTTAAGTATTCTCGAAAGAAGCCCCATAAGCTGCTGCGTACCCGCCGCGATCACTATCTGATCGGGTTCTGCGTATACTCCGCGAGCCCGGAATATGTATTTTGAGATCTCACTCCTCAGTTCCGGTTCGCCCTGTCTGTCGCCCTCCGTAAGCAGCGCCTCGGGCGTCTCGTTCAGCACTGCTGCCATGCATTTCTTCCACTTGACAAAGTCGAATGACGACAGATCGTACTTATACGCCGGCTTGTTTTCCGAAGTATCAAGCTTTGTGATGTCGTAGTCGTGCGATGCGGACGCAGTCCCTACGTTGCCCGCGTTTAGTTCGGAAGCAAAGTAACCGGATTGCGGCTTGCTTATAATATATCCTTCCAGCAAAAGCTGGTCGTAAGCCGACCTGACTGTCGTCAGACTGACATCCAGGATCTCGGTAGCTTCCCGCAATGAGGGAAGTCTCTGCCCTGCGGCGATCCTTCCGATCAGTATTTCGTTCTTGATATATTCATAGAGCTGTATGTACTGCGGAGTGCCGTTCTTTGCGAATTCGATTGAAAGCATGCGGTTGCCTCTGTGATTATTGAGCATATGGGGAGCTTTGTTATATTGATTATATCACAAACTGTGATTGTTAAAAATGAGAAATACCGAATAATAGAAGTATACAGATGGCGGTGAGCCGGCGAATCAAAATTGCAGAACAGCAGACAAACGGTGTGATTGGGCTTGAAGGTGTTGTATGCCGGCTTGACAATCATTACATGCAGTTATAGAATAATTGCGTTGATGAAATAATTAACAGTGTTAAATAATTGGAGGAACTGTGGAATACGATAAGGAACTGCATGCGAGATTCTTTGCGGTGCTGGATGCGTTCAGACATGTTGAAATCTGGAAACTCACCCCGGAACTCAATCACGGTGAGACGCACTGCATGAAAGCAATCTCTAACTGCATGGGAAAGTCGGGCGGAGAGTCGGTCAGGGTGTCGGATATAGTGAAAGTGTCCGAGATGCCTGCACCTGCGGTCTCGCGTATGCTCGGAAGACTGGAAGAACGCGGTCTGATCACGCGGAGCTTCGATCCGTGCGACAGGCGTAACACACTTGTCGAGTTTACGGAGCGCGGGCGAAGCGTTTTCAGGGAAGCGGACGATACGCTAAATCAATTTGCGCATTCCGTTCTGTCAAAAATGGACGAGGAGAAAGTCGTTGCCATTATTGAGGGAATGACTGAATTCATGGAAATCTCAAGGAACGAAATCGCACAGCGATGCGGATGTGACAGGAAGGAGGCGGCAAAATGAGGCATCTCATAGGCAACCTCAAACCATACTGGAAAACAGTGATCATTCTCGCGCTGCTTCTTATGGTGCAGGCATTCTGCGACCTTTCGCTGCCGGGATATACTCAAAACATCATTGATGTGGGCATCCAGAACAAAGGTATCAGTCACATCGTACCGGAGGCGATAACGGAGGGCGATTTTCAGTCCGCGCAGGTTTTCATGACTGAAGAAGAGAAGAGTCTCTGGCAAAGCGTGTTCACGGAGGAAGATGCCGGAATACGCAAAAGAACGGTAAATGACGAGGCTTCGCTTGACGCTCTTGATGATTCCCTTATAACACCTATAGTCCTGGCGTACAGAACAGAGCACGCGGATGCGGGGACTTCAGGCTCAAGTGAAGCCGGCGCTTCGCAGCAATCCGGCGTAATGGACATCTCGTCACTTCCGCGCGACCAGATGGAAAAGATGATTGCTCAGGTTGGGACGAGGACCATTAAGGCGATGGGAATCGCGTTCGCGATCGAGTGCGATCAGAACGCGGGAGTCGATGTCGTCGCGATACAGAAACACTATCTCATAACCTGCGGAGCCAGGATGCTTGCGATGGCTCTTCTCATGCTCATTGCGGCATCTATGGTGTCGTTTTTCGCTTCGCGTGTCGGCGCCGGCATAGGAAAAAACATACGCGGAAAGCTTTTCCGCAATGTAATGAGCTATTCTAGCGCGGAGATCGATAAGTTCCAGACATCGTCGCTCATAACAAGGTGCACGAACGACGTGCAGCAGGTACAAAACGTCTCGGTCATGATGCTGAGAATGGTGCTTTACGCACCAATCGTCGGAAGCTATGGGGTATACAGGGTCTGGCAGACAGGTGCGAATATGGGCTGGATCGTGGGACTTGCAGTCATCGCGATCATGGCTCTCGTGAGCGGCCTGATGTCGGTCACGATCCCGAAATTCCGCAGTATGCAGACACTTGTGGACGGCCTTAACAGCGTGTCCCGTGAGATACTGACAGGTCTCCCGGTCATCCGTGCATTCGGCAGGGAGGAGACTGAGGAAGAACGTTTCGATACTGCAAACATAGCTCTTCGCAACACACAGCTCTTTACCGGCCGCGCGATGAATTTTATGCATCCGGGAATGACGCTCATAATGTATCTCACGATTGTTGCGATTACCTGGGTATCCGCAAGGAAGATAGATGCGGGAACACTCCAGGTTGGCGCGATGACTGCTTTCATTACGTATTCGATGCAGATAGTCATGTCATTTCTGATGATTACTATGATGTCGATACTTCTCCCGAGAGCGGGAGTTGCTGCGGACAGGATCGATCAGGTCCTTCGTGTAGAGTCATCGGTTAGAAATGCTGAAAACGCGTGCGAGTTTTCACCGGAGAAAGGGGAGGTCGTTTTCGACCATGTATACTTCCGTTATCCGGGAGGAGAAGAGGATGCGCTTGAGGATATCGATTTTACCTGCGAAGCGGGAAAGACGACAGCGATAATCGGTTCCACGGGTTCCGGAAAAAGCACGATAGTCAATCTTCTTCCCAGATTTTACGATGTGACAAAGGGGAGCATCAAAATAGACGGTGTGGATATACGCGACGTGACGATGGAATCGTTGAGGGCCGGGATCGGCTTTGTTCCGCAGAAAGGTGTGCTGTTCACCGGAACCGTGGCAGAGAATATACGCTTTGGAAAGGAAGACGCCACACAGGAAGAAATCGAGAGGGCGGCAAAGCTCGCGATGGCGGACGGCTTTGTGAACGATATGGAAAACGGGTACGAAAGCATAATCGCCCAAGGCGGATCCAACGTGTCCGGTGGTCAGAAACAAAGGCTCTCCATTGCTCGTGCGCTTGTCAAGGAGGCCGGGATAGTCGTATTCGATGACAGTTTCTCAGCGCTTGACATGAAGACTGACGCCGAGCTCAGGCGCAACCTCGATGAGGAACACGCAAACGTAACAAAGATAATAGTGGCGCAGAGAATCAGCACGATCCTGAATGCC